>CAZDYW010000427.1:0-2856 GCA_964509655.1 uncultured Anaerolineales bacterium | reverse complement strand
CAAATGGAAAATCTTACCGAAAGGGTTAAAGAAATCGCGCGTCAACTGGGCTTCGATCTGGTGGGAGTGACCGGGCTCGCTCCCAGCGCCCAGGCCGACTTTTACGCCCACTGGCTGGCCCAGGGATACCATGCCGCGATGGGCTACATGGCCCGCCCTGACGCCGTCGAGAAACGGGCCGATCCGCGCCGCATCATGCCCGAAGCGCGATCCGTCATCGTCGTGGGGATGAACTACCACCTCGGGCCAGCCCCTCCGATCGCTGGCTTGCAAGGCCGCGTCTCGCGCTACGCCTGGGGCGCCGATTACCACGCTGTGATGCTGGCGAAACTAGAGCGGCTGGCCGATGAACTGGCTGCACAAGCGGGCCGACCACTGGCCCATCGCGCCTACGTGGACACCGGCCCGCTGCTGGAGCGGGAACTGGCTCAACGGGCAGGGCTGGGCTGGATCGGGAAAAACACCAACCTGATCCATCCGCGCTTGGGCTCCTATTTCTTCCTGGGCGAACTGCTGATCGATCTCGAGCTGGAGCCCGACGACCCCTTCACCGCCGACCGTTGCGGCAACTGCACCGCCTGTATCGACGCTTGCCCCACCGGTGCGCTGATCGCCCCGCGCACGCTGGACGCGCGCCGCTGTCTCTCCTATCTGACCATCGAACATCGCGGCGCCATCCCGGAGGAACTGCGGCCTCTGCTGGGCAATTGGGTCTTCGGCTGTGACATCTGCCAGGAAGTTTGCCCCTGGAACCAACGCTTCGCCCGCCAAGCGCGACGGGCCGATGAGCACACCTTCCAGGCCGCCCACTCACTGCTCGATCTGCCGGAACTTCTGGCGCTCGACGAGGAGGCCTTCCGCGCCCGCTTCCGCGAGACGCCGCTCTGGCGCCCGCGCCGAACGGGATTGCTGCGCAACGCCGCCGTCGTGCTGGGCAATCTGGGCTATCCCGCCGCCATCCCCGCGCTGGAAGAAGCCCTCTCCGACGCCCCCTTGATAGCCGAGCACGCCGCCTGGGCTCTGGAGCAGTTGTAGGTACGCTTGAGGCTGGATCTGGCGATCCAGCCTGAGCGGGAGAGCGAGAGAACATACGCTCGCGTCGGATTGCCTACTCACTCCCCAGGATGTACTCGATCTCCTCCTGCACACCTTCGGGCAACGGCTCCGGCTCGTGCTCGTCCAAAATGGCGACCGTCTTCTCCCTCAGCCGCTCGCCCAGCCGCTTCCTCCCCGCCTCGATCCAATCCTCGGCCCGCTTACGGTTGAAGAGCATCGGCTCCCAGAAATCCCGAAAATGGGCCATCGTGTGATCAGTGGAGAGGAACTCGCCGCCCGGCCCGACCTGATTGATCACATCCACCGCCAGCGCTTCGGCGTCGAGCGATACTCCATCCATAAAGTGGCCCATCATATCGATCATCTCGGCGGTGAAGACGATCATCTCCGGCGAGGTGGTCAGCCCGGCCTCCAGGTAACCCACATCGTGTACCAAGTTATTGCCCGCCAGCAGCGAGACCAGCACGGAGAAGGCAGCGTCGGCCGCGGCCTGCTCGTCCATCGCGCAGCTATCCGAGTGCCCGGCGTAACCCCACGTGGGCAGCCCGTAGAAGCGGCCCAGCTCGGCCACCGCCACTCGCGCCAGCTCGAACTCCGGGGCGCTGTAAACGCTGATAGTAGTCCTCATATCCAGGTGGTGCAGCCCGCTGCCGTAGACGAAGGGCGCACCCGCGTGCTTGAGCTGGTGCATCACCAGGCTGGAGAGCACCTCGGCGTTGCCCAGCGCCAGCCCGCCGGCCATCGTCACCGGGGCCGTGCCACCCATCATCGGCGCGGGCGAATGCACGATGGGCAGCGACTGCTCGGCCATATAGAGCAGCTTGCCCGTGGCCGTCTCGGAGTGCTTCAGAGGCGTCGAGGGCTCCGAGTAGAGCAGCAGCGTCGGATTGAGCCGCAGTTCCTCGATACCGCCCGCAGCCGCAGCCGCCATCGCCACGATGGCCTCATTGTCGGCGCGGTCGTCGCAGACGAAGACGATGGGCTTGGTGGTGTGCTCCAGCATAGCCGCAAACTGCCAGCGATAGGGATTGTCCGTCTCCAGGTCGGCCGGGATGCCCATCGACATGCAGAAGGCTAGCTCGGGCAGCGCGTCGACCACATGGATGGAGTCGACCACATCGGCGGTCGTGAACTTGCGCCGCTCGCCCGTGCGCGGGTCGAGGTAGTTCAGGCAATCGGAGCCGGGTCCGAAGTTGACCTCGCGGCCCTCCAGCGGCGCTACGACCTCATCGCTGCCCCGCTTGCAGAGCGCGATGCGCGACGGCGCCTGCTCCAACGCCCACTCGACCAAGCCGGGCGGGAAGCGCACTAAAGCCTGTGGTGAGCCTCCAGTCGAACCATTCTCATCGGTGATGACGGCGTCGGATTCGCGCAGCAACTCCAACGCCTCCTCGTGGTAAACGCGCACGCCGCTGCGCCGCAGAATCTCCAGCGATGCGCGATGGATGATCTCACATTGTTCGTCGCTCAACATTCCCATCCGGGGGAAAGCTTGTGTAACTTGTGTCATTAAGTTTGTTCTCCTATTCGATATCCTGTAACGATTGAAGATCCTAAAGGCTTCCGAAAACCTTTAGGACCTTGCTCGCGCCGCCGCGTTATCCAGCGCCTCGCTGACCAGAACAGGGATGATGCCAAGCCGGTACTTGCGCGAGGCACGCATAACGCTGGTGCGCGGATTAGCCTCACCCTGCGCGATGCGCCCCGCTTCGGCGAACGTCTCCTCCGTGGGCGGGCGCCCGCTCAGATAAGCCTCCGCTTGCCGCGCACGGGTCGGCCTCGGCGCCACCGGCCCCAACG
>CAZDYW010000426.1:0-2858 GCA_964509655.1 uncultured Anaerolineales bacterium | reverse complement strand
CTCTACGCCCTCCCTTCGCGCTCGCTCGTTGGCCTTGGTGACCATCGCCTCGCGGATGTCCACTCCCACCACGCGGCAGCCGTGCTGCTTGGCGAGGTAACAGGCCGTCGCGCCGACGCCACAGCCAACATCCAGGGTATATGTGCCCTCGTTGATGTGGCACAATTCGACGAGTTCCTCGGTAGTCAGGAGCCCGCCCATGTGTTTCGTCGTGCCCAGGTAGGCCTGCAGGTCAAAGTACTCAAACATCCAGGCGGCTCTCCAATGCGTAAGCGAACAAATCTTGATCTTCCTCGTCGATGATGTCCATAGCTTGGTCGCCCAGCAGGGCCAATATCTGCGGGAGATAGAGGTCCGTCCGCAGGTGATGCTCGGCGACGAATACGAACAGCGGGCTGCCCGTCCAGGAAGCACGCGCCTGATTTTTGGTCAGCAACTCGCCGATCAGCGCCTCCTCCCCATCGATGACCAGAATCAACCACAATCCCTCTATCTGCTCCTGGGCTTTCTCCGGCACCGGCGAGACTACAACCTTTCCACTTGATAGATCGAGGGGGCCGGTGCTGTAGGCCACCACCTGCACGCCGCGCTGAAGAGCCCGCTTTAGCACTGGTTCCAAAGCCGGAAATGTGGCTGGCATAAGGGCAATGTAGATGTGATCCTTCGCCTGGTTGATCATCTCCTCGGCCTTGGCCATGATATTATCATGTCCCTCGATGTTCCAGACATATTCCATATCTGAGGTAGAATCGATAGCGGTCAGATCATCCTTGAGCGAGTGAATGGTGCTCTCGTGGTCGCGCTGCAGATGGTCAAGCAGTTCTTCCGCTGGGACCGGTGCATATTTCGTGCCCCCCTCCTTATGTAACGTCATCGCAGCCCCGCGAGCCGTGAGCTTGCCCAGCGTCTCATAAATCATAGAGCGCGGCACGCCAGAAAGCTTGGCGATTTGATAGCCCGTGCCGGGACTTTCCTTGAGCAGCGCGATATATGCTTTGGCCTCATATTCCGAAAAGCCGATCTTCACCAATTTGTCAATGGGATTATCTTTCATCTCTCCCCTGCCTCTTAGACGTTAGTTTTATAACCTAGGCGTTAGTTTCATAACCACTAGATAGTATAAACCATTTCACCCCGTTTGTCAAGCATTTTCTCCATTTCTCCCTCCAGATGCCTTGTATTCGTAAGTAATTCGTGCTATCATACTCACACTTTTACTTGATCGCTTCTCAAGAATCTCCCTTACGCGCTCTCTCGAAGGAGGTAACGCGCTATGAAATTGCTCATCCGCTGGATCATCACGAGTTTGGCGCTCTTCGTCGCCGCTTGGCTTGTACCGGGCATCGTCATCGAAGGGGATGGCTGGGGCGTATACGCGGCCATGGCGATTATTCTCGGCCTCGTAAACGCCATCGTGCGCCCCCTGCTCAAACTCCTTACCTGCCCACTGATCATCCTCACACTGGGGATTTTTGTCCTGGTCATAAACGGATTCACCCTATGGCTAGCCTCGCGGATCGCCCAAAGCTGGTTCCACGTGGGCTACTACGTGAACAGCTTCGGGGCCGCTTTCCTGGGGAGCCTGATTGTCAGTATAGTGTCCGTCGTCCTCTCCGCCCTGGTCAAGGATGATGAGGATGAATAAATCGAGCTGCAAATCTGGGGCGGGGGAGTGACGCACTACTACACCTACCGCCGCCTCGACGCCCAGATCCGTGAATGCGATCTCGCAGTCGTCGGCAAGCCCGGCGCCTGGTCTTGGAATGAGATAAATCCTGGCACCAAGGCGCTTCTTGAGGCTCCCCGATTCGCACCTGACGAAACCGTGCTCGATCTAGGATGTGGTACGGGCGTCATCGGAACGTGTACTGCAAAGCTGAGCCCACGCGGGCGCGTCACGTTGGTCGACTGTAACATTGCAGCGACGGCCTGCGCCGAGCGGACGCTGGAGGCCAACGCTATCTCCAACGCCGAGGTGCGCCTGGGCGACGGTGTGAGCGGCCTCGCTCCGGGCTCCTTCGATTTAGTACTGAGCCACCTGCCGCGCGGTAAGGACGTGCAGCAAGAGCTGATCCGAGGAGCGGCCTGGGTGCTCCGACCAGGGGGACGCTTCTACTTCGTGGCCCACAAGCGGGCCGGCGTCAAAGGCACTGTCGCCTACGCGAGCGAGATTTTCGGGCGATGCGGCGTGGTGCGCCAGAAGAAAGGCTACCACGTGGCGATGACGATCAGGCCCCCTAATCTGGCCCCGTCGCCTCCCCTGGAGAGCTACGTCGCGCGGACCATCACCCTGGACGGCATCGACACGACCCTGGTCAGCAAACCCGGTCTCTTCGCCTGGGATCGGCTGGACGACGGCACGGCGGCGCTGATCGATGTGATGGAGATCGAGCCGAGCGACCGGGTGCTTGACCTGGGCTGCGGGACCGGATTGGCCGGGCTGGTCGCCGCCCGCCGTACGAGTGAGGGCCAAGTCGTGCTGGCAGATGCAGATGTGCGCGCCGTCGAAGCGGCCCGCCGCACAATGACGGCGAATGGAATCGGCAATGCCGAGGTAACGCTTTCCGACTGCGCTTCTGCGCTATTCGATAGCGAGCCATTCGATGTGGTGATCACCAATCCGCCCTTCCACCAGGGCCTGGGAGTGAACTACGAGGTAGCTCAGCAGTTCGTGCGCGATGCGGCGCGGATGCTTCGATCCGGCGGTCGATTATTTCTCGTCGCCAACCGTTTCCTGCGCTACGATGATCTCATCCTTGAGGCATTTGGCGACCTCACCATCGCTCACGCCGATCAAAGATACCGGGTCCTAAAAGCAGTGGCGCGTAAGTCCGGGTTGGTGTAAAATAGAGAAAGGG
>CAZDYW010000425.1:0-2867 GCA_964509655.1 uncultured Anaerolineales bacterium | reverse complement strand
CGCTTCCAGTAGCGCAGCTGTCATCTCCTCCGGCGTGGGGTGCAGGATGTCCAAGGGTTCCTTGTAGTTTCCAATGCCCATTTTTAACCATCGTTAGTATAACACACGCAGCTTGCCCCGTCAACGCAACTTCTTCGGACCAACTGGCGCCGGATGACACATCCGGCACGAGCCATAGGCGCAGCTTGCCCCGTCAACGCTCTGCTTTCTGCCACAACGCGGCCAGCCGACGGTACTTCTTCATCTCGTAGTAAGCCATCAGCAAGCTGAGCAGCAGGCCGTGGAATCCATCGCGCAGCCCGCGCAGCGTCACGAAGCGCCACCAGAACTGGCGCACGGCTTGCGTGTACGGCGTGTAGAAGCGCGGGTACACTCCTTCCTCGTGGAGGATCTGGGCGTCGAATTTGTTATATCGCTCCTGGCGCCTCTTGAAATCGGCCAAGTCGTCGTAGTTGTAGTGGATGAGCGGGTGCTCCAGATACCCCTCCGGCCCGTCCGCCACGGCGATCTCGTGGACCGGGCGCTCCCAGTGGACGCGATCCCGGCGGAGCAAGCGCGGTTGATAATCGGGATACCAACCCGCGCCCAGCGTGAGGCGCCCGAAGATGTAGTTGTGGCGCGGAACCCACCAGAGCACCTCAGCGCGATCCTCGGTCAGCACCGTTCGAATCTCCTCTGCCAGCTCAGGCGTCACGCGCTCGTCGGCGTCCACGAAGAGGATCCATTCGGCCTCCACTTGCTCCATCGCGGCGTTGTGGAACTGAGCGTAGTTCTCGAAAGGGTGTTGATAGACCTCGGCTCCGGTCTCCTGCGCCAGCTCCACCGTCCGGTCATCGCTGAAACAGTCGAAGACCACGCGGTGCTCGGCCCAGCTCAGGCTCTCCAGGCAATCGAGGATGTTGTGCTCCTCGTTCAGGGTGGGAACGATGGCGACCAGATTAGATATTTTGTTCATAACGCTAGCACGGTCTGATAGGCCTCGAGGCGGGCATCTCGCTCGGGGGCGTCGATTTCGCCTCGCCGATGGGCGGCGCGGGTCTGGCGAATCTTATAGCGCATGCCGCTGCGCAGGATGAGATGAGCCAAGTGGCGTTTCCAGATCGGGTAGTATTTACCGTAAAGCCGCAGGCGGCTGCGCCAAAGGGCGATGAAGGTCTTGGTGCGCATCTGCTCGCTGCTCTTGCCGGCATGGTGAATCACCCGCGCGGTGGGCACACAGTAAGCGTCCCAGCCGGCGTTGTGCATCCGCCAGCACCAGTCGATCTCCTCGCAGTACATCCAGAAACCCTCGTCCAGCAGCCCGACCTGCTCGATGGCCTCGGCGCGGACCATCATCGACGCGCCCAAGGGGTGATCGACGGGAAAGGAATCTGGGCCATCATAAAGGCTTCGCGGGTAGCGTCCATTGAGCGGCGTCTCGTAGAGGCGGGCGGGGAGTGGCAGGAACTCGAAGAGCAGTTGCATCAATCCGGGAAAGTGGAAAGCGCTATGCTGAAGCGAGCCATCGGCGTAGAGCAGCTTGGCGCCGACCACGGCGGCCTTGGAGTGCGCGTCCAACGCTGCGACGAGAGCGCTTGTTGCTCCGGGCAGGACTTCGGTATCGGGGTTGAGGAGCCAGACGAAGGACTTGCAACTTGCAACTTGCGACTTGCAGCTTGCAGTTTTGATCGCGAGGTTGTTGGCGGCGGCGAAGCCCAGGTTTTCGTCGCTGGCGATGAGGTGGACAGCGGGGAAAGCATCTCTCACCATCGCGGGCGTGTCATCGCTAGAGGCATTGTCCACCACCCAAACGTCGGCCTCTATCCCAGACCGCGCCAGATCGTCGAAGAGGGAGCGCAGGCAAGCGGCCAGCAGATCCCTCACATTCCAGCTGACGATGACGACGGCTAGCTCAGGTTGTGCGTCACTCACGATGTTCGTGAAGGTGCCCTCCTGAAAATCGATATGTTAGCAATCACAAACCACGCCCACGGCCTCGATCTCGACCCGACCGCCCAGCGGCAGCGCGGCCACCTGCACCGCCGAGCGTGCCGGCGGGTTATGTGTGAAGAACTCAGCGTAGACCTGGTTCATACGGGAGAATTCCTCGATGTCCTGCAAGAAGACGGTCACCTTGACCACGTGCTCCAGGCAGGAGCCGCCAGCCTCCAACACCGCCTTGAGGTTCTCCAGCGCTTGTCGAGTCTGGCTCTCGATGTCTGACCCGGCGAAGTCCTTGGTGCCGGGGATGATACCCAATTGCCCGGCGGTGAAGACAAGATCACCGGCGCCCACGCCCTGGGAATAAGGGCCGACCGCGGCCGGCGCTTTCTCGGTAGCGATAATCTTTTTGTCCATTTTTATTCCTCCGTTCTCTGATCGAATGACAAAACTCTGAACAAGATGACCGGCTGAAGATTCAGCCGCATTAATTTGGGGGCAAAATCGGACTTTCGCACCTTCTCAATCTAGCTTGACTGCGATGCTGGGCTCAGGTACAATAGCCATCGAATAAATGCCGTTGAACAGCAGGAGGGAATGATGTCTCAACCACTGACTATGAGTGAAATTATAGATGATCTGCGCGTAGCAGATGAGGCGCTACGTAGATTTGAGCGTTTGTATGGCCTCTCATCGGACCAATTTTTTGAGTTGTACGATCAGGGCTTGCTGGACGATGGTGAGCATTTGCACGATTTTAGTCAGTGGGCCGGATTTTACAAGTTGCGCCAGCGCCGAATAGAGGCCTTCAATCCCCCTCCCCCTTGAGCGTCTATAGCACGAATCTCGCTTTGAGGGTAGTAGCCCAACCCCCGGTGGGCGGTTCCGGCTCCAAATGGACAACAGGAATTGACCTACTCCATTCTACATTCTGCATTCTGCATTCT
>CAZDYW010000424.1:1797-2876 GCA_964509655.1 uncultured Anaerolineales bacterium | reverse complement strand
CGACAGGCTCAGGATGATTGCTCACTCGATCAATTAGAAAATGTCCGGTAGCTAGAACCTACCCATAAGTTTGTCACAAGAAGTCGCATCTGTCAACCTTCGTCATCACCACTCGATCAAGCGAAAGGGGTAGACGTTGATGACATCAGTGTCACGATAACGGGTGCGCGAAGTCTCCGGTCCGTAGATATGCTTGTGCCCATGGAGCAAATAGCGGGGTTGAAAATAGGCCATAAATCTTCGGAAAATTTCAAATCCACGATGGGGTAAGTCGTCGCCATCGTGAATGCCAAAAGGCGGCGAGTGGGTGATGAGAATGTCCAGATGGCGACCGTAGAAAATGCGGTTCAGCAACAAGGCCGGCACCATGCGCCAGACCTTGTGGACCATCTCGCGCTCTGTGTATTGATAGGGTGCGTCGGGTCTGTAGCGAATCGAGCCCTCCAGGCCACCCAAGATGAGGCCTTTCTCCTCCACCGTGCACTGATCCAGATTGGTCCAGCCGCCCGGTTCGACGATGACACGCCCGTCGTTCGTGTGTTCGGGCCGATCGTGGTTTCCGTGGACGTAGAAACAAGGCACGTTCAGCATCGTCACGATGTACTCAAGGTAATAATAAGGCAAGTCGCCACAGGAAAGTACCATCTCCACATCATCGAAGCGCTCGCGGATGTGGGTACTGTAGATGCCTTCTATTACCTGATCGCTAACAGCGAGGATTTTCATCTTAATCAGACCATTCTCGTTCGTAATTGAAGGCCAACTTATCCAGAATCGCCTGTTCCAAATCGATGTCCATCAAATAGGCTAATTGGAGCAGGTAGAGCGCCACATCGGCCAATTCCTCTGCCAGGGCTTCTTTTTCCGCGTGTCCATCCCACTGGAAATGTTCCAGCACCTCGGCTGCCTCCAGGGAGAGCGAGATGGCGATGTTACGCGGTGTTTGTGGAGCGGGGGAGTGCTCATCATACCAGCCCATCGCGTCCACGAAGCGGTTCATCGCGTCTGTGAGTTCATCAATCGTCATCGGGTGGGGTTACGAAAATCGGTCTAAGAAAGTGTTTGAATACTGATTATAG
>CAZDYW010000424.1:0-1697 GCA_964509655.1 uncultured Anaerolineales bacterium | reverse complement strand
AAGGAAGTTTTGTAAAGCCTGTCAGGTCTTGCTTCTGAACAACTCGAACTTACACAAAAGCCAGCCCCCCGTGCAAACTGGAGGGCTGGCCGGGCCAGGCTCAATTGCTGATCCACCGCCGCAAACGGGAGCGCTGGATATATCCAATTTTAATCATCTCGCTCCCAGGTTGAGGAGGAGTATACATCGAAAAGAGTGGGCTGTCAAAGCCTGACCTCCTCAAAGGGGCCAGCAAGCCAAGCTCTGCTAGAACAGGGGCATCTCACGATTCAAGATGCGCTCCCGCATGCTGTGGACATTGATCAAGCGCTCATCGAGCACACTCTCGACATCGGCTTGGATCCCTGCCGTGAGCGTGCCGTTGGCCGAACGGATCAAGGCCGTCGCTATCAGCGGTTGATCCAGGGGGGCGCCGATTTGTGAGAGAACGTATACCGTGGCCTCCTGTACCGTTTCCACTTGCTCGACGATCTCTTGAGCCGCCGCGAGAGCCAACACGTTGTACACCTTCCCCACGTGGGAGATAGGGTTCTTACCACAGGCGGCCTCCAGACTGGTGGAGCGGAAGGGAGCGATGACACCGTTGACTCGGTTGCCGCGCCCAACAGCTCCATCATCCCCCATCTCGGCCGAGGTGCCGGTCAGCGTGAGGTAAACGGCGTCGTTTTCGAGGTCATCGGCTGTGTTGACCATCACCTTTACCTTGCGCGGGTCGAGGTGGGCGGCATACTCCTGGATCGCGCTCTCCGCTGCACCTCTGACCTCGGCGTACTCCGTGACGTCACCAATGCGCTCGGCGATGAAGGGCAAAGCGACCGTGAGGGTCAACTCGCCGTCCCGCCTCATCCCCATCACCTTCACATCCTCGCCGATGGGGAAATCGTCGAGCAACTCATAATTGATATACTGGGCAGTCTCGTAGACGGCGTGCTCCAGCCCGGAACGGGGCCAATGGCTGACGCCAAAGCTAGTGTCGTTGGCCGTCACACGGTCCACCACGTACTGTAACTCCTGAGCTCCCCGACCAGCATAACTGTCGATCACCATGTGGAGATCGGGGTCCAGGTAGCGCATCGTCTCGCGCACGTGTTGCTTGGCGGCATCGATGGCGATGGCGTCGAGGGGCACCTTCCGCCCCTTGAAAGTCGGGATGCCGCGACCGGCAATCTGGATGCGGATGGGCTTGAGTATGCGCCCGCCACCATAGCCCACCTCCACCTCGCCGGCCACTAATTGCACTTTATCAAAGTTATGGTGCAGGAGCACACCGAGGTTCTCCTCACACCAGCGGGTATACTCGACCGATATGCGCTCGGCTATGCCATCACACAAACTGTCAGGGTGCCCGATGCCTTTGCGCTCGACTATCTCAACCGGGATGTTATCAATTGAAGGCCCGGTCGCTTCTGTCACTACGATATTTCGCTTGTTCAACTTAGCCATTATGTACCTCCTGAGTTTCTGCTAACATTTCCCCTGATAAGCGGGGCGAACTCCACAAAAAAAAGCCCCCTCCTCGAAGAGAGAAGGGGACACAACCAACTTGGTGTGACTCCTCTCATCTTCCAGAAACGCCGTTCTGCCGGAATTGGCACCTGGAGCTTGACTAAGAAAGTCAAGGACTGGTTGCCGAGGCTTCAAAGGGCCGGTCCCTCCACCTCTCTGGATAAGAGCAAAGCCAGAATATTTGGTTTGAT
>CAZDYW010000423.1:0-2883 GCA_964509655.1 uncultured Anaerolineales bacterium | reverse complement strand
CGATTGTCCTTTCACTGAGCCTGTGCTATCATAGCGCTATGTTATGCAAAAAATGCGCTTCCAAAGGACTATGGCTTCCGCTGTTGACCCTCGCTTTGGCGCTGATGACGGCCTGCAATAATCCCGCGCCTACTCCGACGCCGACCGTGGCTGAATCTTCAGCTACGTTTGTGCCCACGCCCTCGCTCACGCCGATCCCCTCTGCCACGCCGACCGCGACGCCGATTCCCACTCCTACCCCGATCCCGGCGTTACAGTTGAGGCTCCATCGGCCCGCACAGGTCTCGGCGCTGGAGCCCGTTTCTGTCGCCGTGGAGCTGAGGACGCCGCCGGGCGTCAGTGCCGATCCGGTCGTCCACGCCTCCGTGGTGGACCCCGAGGGCTTTTCTTACTGGACTTCGGAATTAGCTCCAAGCGGCGGGGGGCTGTATGTCGCCTCGCAGCCGCTGCGCTTCCCGCTGGAGCCGATGGCGGGTGATTGGCAATTGCAGGTCTCGGTCCAATCGACCCGCCCGGTGGAGGGGCGGCGTTCGCTGACCTTCCGGCCCGATCCCATCCCCTATCGTGATCTGATCGGCATCCCCGCGTCCGGCGCGACGATGCGCGTGCCGCGAGCCTTCGATGAGGTGACTGTTGTGGGGGATAGTGTGGCCGGTGGGCGCGTGTGGCGCTATCGGGAAGGTGAGATCGCGCTCTGGTGGGCGCCCGGCCCCGCCGAGCCGCTGCTTCTCAACAATGCCATCGTGATGCTGGAGACGACCTATGATCCTCTCTTGATGGGGGGGCAGGCGCCGCCTCAGCTAGTCGATACCCAGGAGACGACGTTGGAGGGGCGCCCGGCCTTCATCTTCTACGAGGATTGGCCCGGCGTGGTTTTTGGGACGGCGGGCAGCCCCGGCGTGGCGCTGGTTGTGCAAGGGCCGGAGGATTGGCTGTACGTCGTGCGGGCGCGGGCGCTGGGGAGCGACGCGATTCCCTCGCTCCTGCACCAGGTGTGGAAGACGTTCACCTTCGCCGAGCAGGAGCGATCAAATTGAGTGAAAGGTTGCGCGAATGCACTCCTCGGAGTTAGCCCGGTTTATTATCGGAACAATCAAGCGCGATGTGGCCGCGGCGGATACGGTTACCGAGTACCGCGAGCCCCTGATCGGCTTTGCCGATGCCGATGATGCGCGTTTCGCCGAGCTGCGCGATACGGTCGAGCCGACCCACATGATGCCGCGTGGTCTGCTCCCGGGCGCCCGTGCGGTGGTCTCCTTCTTTCTGCCGTTCGAGCCCTGGGTGGTCAAGGCGAACGCCCGGCCGCGCGAACATGTCGCCCGCGAGTGGGCGGTGGCTTACGTGGAGACTAACGTGCTGATCGGGCGCGTCACGCGACACCTCATCTCGCTGCTCGCCGAGCGTGACATCCGCGCGGCGGCCGAGCTGGCTACCGATAACTTCGATCCCGTGGCCCTGATCAGCCGCTGGTCGCACAAGAGCGTGGCCGTTATCGCCGGGCTGGGGAGCTTCGGGTTGCATCACATGGTCATCACCGACGCCGGATGCGCGGGGCGTTTCGGCAGTCTGGTCATCGATGCGGAACTGCCCGTCATCAGCGCGGAGCCGAGGGAGCGCTGTCTCTACTTCCGCGACGGGAGTTGCCTCGCGTGCGTCGCGCGCTGCCCGGTGGGTGCCCTGACCGAGGAGGGGATCGATAAGCAGCGCTGCTGGGAGCGCTGTCTTGAAGTGGCGGCTGAATATGAGCACGTGGGGAAGGCCGAAATGTGCGGCAAGTGCGCCATCGGCCCTTGCTCATTCGATTCTGCTGTTTAGAAGATTTTGATCGGCGTGCCGACCCGGCAGTCGCTCTGGATGAAATCGTCCGCGTAGCCGCCGATGGGGTAGACCCAGCGGTAGATCCAGCGGGCCGCGTCGTGAGAGACGTTCAGGCAGCCGTGGCTCCGCGGGATGCCGAAATCGTTGTGCCAGTAGGTGCCGTGGACGGCGGTGCCGCTCAGGTCGAAGAAGGTGTTCCAGGGAATCCCCGGCAGGTCGAAGATGCTCCCTAAAGGCTCCGGTCCCCCCGGATAAGGCCGATTGCACATGTGGCGTGAGGCTTGCTTGAGCAGCACGCAATGCTCACCCTTGGGCGTGGACGTCTTTCCCCCCAATCCGGAGGCTACCAGTGTGGTGAATGCCACGCGCTCTCCCTCGTAGCAGGTCAACCGCTGTTCTTCCAGATTGACCTCGATGTGCTTCTCGCCGGCGAAGGGATGGATGGGGGACATCTCGGCGCGAGGGATGCGGCGCACGTCTCGCGCCAGAACCCACTGATGGCTTGGATTGGTGGGTGGGAACTCGTCGTATACCTTATACCAGCCGCTGCCCTCCTCATCCTCGAATGCGTCCACCACGTGGTAGACCGTGCCGCCGTAGAAGCGATAGATCTTCCCCGCCTGGGGATGGGGCTCGGCGCGGGCCTCGGTGTAAATCTGTGACACCTCGCCCCAGAAGCCCCATTCGCTTTCCATATCAGATCGGGAGATGAAGGGCTGGGGTGGATAGACGCGGATCGGGAGCACCCACGCGGAATGCACATAGCCTATGGGAGTCTTGTACCAGAGGTCGTTGTGAGCGCTGAAGGGGGCATGCGCCTCGCCCGTGATGGGGAAGGCCTGGTCACGATAGCGCACGTCCAGGCGCTCGGCGGAGGTGGAAGGCTGATCGTAGAAGGCGACGGTGTGGATCGCGCGGCCCATCAGCGCCCAGGTGTTGCTTTGCTCTTGATTTTCCTTTGGGTCTGGCGGGATGGGGTAGCGAGCGCGGGCGTGGAAGGTAGGCGAGAGCGCAGCGGCGGCGGTGCTGGCGGCGATCAGCTTGAGTGCTTGGCGGCGGGTGAGT
>CAZDYW010000422.1:0-2894 GCA_964509655.1 uncultured Anaerolineales bacterium | reverse complement strand
ATGACGAAAAATCAAGCATCGGCGGACACTTCCTCTCCATCCGGACGGCGGCTGAGGCTCATCCAAATCCTGACCACCGTGTTGATCCTTGCCTCGCTGGGTGCCGCGCTCTATTTTCGGGAGCATCTTCGGGAACTGGAGCGCTATGGATATGCGGCGGTCTTTGGAGTCGGCTTGGTCAGCAACGCCACCGTGATCCTGCCGGTGCCGGGGCTGGCCGTCAGTTCGGCGCTGGGAGGGGTTTTCAATCCCTGGCTCATCGGGCTCTTCGGCGGTGTGGGACAGGCCCTGGGCGAACTGACCAGTTATATGGCCGGCTACAGTGGGCAAGCCTGGTTGGATCAGCATCCCACCTACGAACGTCTGAGCCGCTGGATGGAGCGCTATGGCGTGCTGGTCATTTTCTTGCTGGCCATCATCCCCAATCCCCTTTTCGACGTGGGAGGGATGGCCGCTGGCGCGCTGCGCTTTCCCGTCTGGAAGTACCTGCTGAGCTGCATCGCGGGCAAGGTGCTCAAAAATATCGCCTTCGCCCTGGCCGGTTATCACGGCGTAGAATGGATAATCAACATCAGTTGACATAATGGGGTAGGATTGCTAAAATACAATGGCTTGAAAGGCATAGGCCGAATTCTTTGCAGAAGACCAGCACCGCCCGTTTACGGCGGTGTAAGATTAAAAAGGAGGTAGCAATGGCGGAGGAAGTCGTCGTTACAGCTGTGGAAAGCGAAGCGATTACCGAGGACGATAAACTGTGGGCGCTTTTGAGTTACATTTTCTCTCCCCTGATCGGCATCATCGTGCTCTTGCTCGAGGATAAGAAAGACCGACCATTTATCAAATATAACGCCGTCATATCCATCATCCTGGGGACCGTGGCGATCCTTCTCAGTTGGGCCTGCATCGGCCTCCTGGTCTGGTTCTACGCCATCTACCTGGGCATCAAGTCCTACCAGGGCGAGTGGGTCGAAGTGCCCCTCGTCTCCGATCTGGTGCGGGATCAAGGCTGGGCATAAACGCTCCTGGTGAAAGTGAGAAAGGCCCTTCTCCCTTCGGGGTAAAGAAGGGCTTTTTATCTATGGCCTTGAACACTAAACGCTGGCGTGTAGCCCCCTCCGCTCCATCCGAACACTTTGCCCGTTTCCCCCATCTTCATCCCTTGATCGTCCAGACGCTCTACAATCGGGAGATCATCGCCCCGGATGACGTGAGCGCTTTCCTCGATGGGCGCGAGACTGGCGCGATCAATCCCTTCACCCTGCCCGATATGGCGCCCGCAGTCACGCGCTTGCGAAGGGCTTTGCGCGATGGGGAGCCGATCGTTGTCTATGGCGACTTCGACGCCGACGGCGTCACCGCCACTGCCCTCTTGACCCAGACTCTGCGCGCTCTCGGCGGTCACGTGCGCCCCTACATCCCCCACCGCGTGGATGAGGGATACGGCCTCAACGAAGCTACGCTGATCAAGCTGGCCCAGAAGGGCGCGCGCCTCATCGTCACCGTCGATTGCGGTATCCGGGCGTATGGGGAAGTCGCTACTGCCAACAAACGCGGCCTCGAATTCATCATCACCGATCACCACACCGTCGGCTCCCGGCTTCCCGAGGCCGTCGCCGTGATCGACCCCAAGCGGCCCGATAGCCGCTATCCCTTCAGGGAGCTGGCTGGTGTGGGAGTCGCCTACCGGCTGGCCCAGGCTCTTCTGCGCACCCAGCGTAAGCTGCCCTTGGTGGACGATATCGCCCTGGTGGAGGATGATCTGCTGGACCTGGTTGCTCTGGGCTCCGTCGCTGATCTGGTTCCCCTCGTGAACGAAAACCGCACGCTGGTGCAGCGCGGCCTGGAGTGCCTTAATCGCATGGAGCGACCGGGCATCGCTGCGCTCTGTCAGGAAGCTCGCCTTAAGCCGGGCGAGGTGGACGCCACCGCCATCGGCTACGTGCTGGGGCCGCGCATCAATGCCGCCGGGCGCTTGGCCCACGCCGAAATCGCCTACCGGCTGCTGGAGGCCGACGATCCGGCCGAGGCCGGAGATCTGGCCCAAGCCCTGGGCCGCCTCAATCGCGAGCGCCAGGAACTCACGCGCGAGACCTACGAGCGCATCCGGCAGCAAGTGGCCGAGTCTTCAGAGGATAACCTGCTCCTCTTCGCCGCTGCCCCGGATTTTATGGCTGGCGTCGTGGGTCTGGCCGCCGGTCGCCTCGTCGAGGAGTTCTACCGCCCGGCCGTCGTCGTCGAGGAGGGAGATGAATTCAGCACCGGCTCCTGTCGTTCCATCCCGGACTTCCATATCGCCCAGGCGCTGGATGAGTGCGAGGATTTACTCGATCACTACGGGGGACACGCCGCTGCTGCCGGTTTCACCGTGAAGAACGCTAAGCTGGATGAGTTGGCCGCACGGCTACGGGAGATCGCGAACGAGAGGCTGGCCGGGGCTGAACTGGTGCCTTGGCTCGACATCGACATGGAAGTCGAGCTGGGCGAGATGACCTGGGACCTGGCCGAGGCTCTGTCCCGGCTGGAACCTTGTGGGCAGAAGAACCCCCAGCCCCTCTTCCTCAGCCGAGACGTCCACGTCCGATATTGGCGCGCCGTGGGCAAGGAAGGGCGACACCTCAAGCTAGGGCTCACGGATGGGCAAGCGACCTGGGACGCCATCGCCTTCCGGCAGGGGGCCTGGGCCGGCGAACTGCCCGATCGCGTCGATCTCGCCTATCACCTGGAGGTCAACGAGTGGAACGGCCAGCGGCGGCTCCAGTTGAACGTGCAGGACATCCGGCCATCAGCTCAGGAGTGAGGGGGAGAAAATCGGTTCACCCTCGCCCAAGTACAAATGCATTTATCCATTTGCTTGGCCTATCAGCTCCCTCTCCCCCAAGGGGAGAGGGCAGGGG
>CAZDYW010000421.1:0-2895 GCA_964509655.1 uncultured Anaerolineales bacterium | reverse complement strand
GCCGGTCACCGCCCCCTCCACGCACTGCTCGACGGAGCCGTAACGGACGAGTAATCCAGCGTGGGACGGTGCATAAAAGGCTCCCTTGGCCGAAGGCGTCGCCAGCGTGCGAAAGCCCAGTTCTTGCATCGGCGCGACGACGACGCACATATCAGCCACCACACGCCCACCGCTGGCCTCAATAGCCCTCACCAGCCCAGCCTTCTCCGCTCGCTCTCGCACCTCGCGAGCGGTCGTTATCCATAAGGCCGCCCTCACCCGCCGCCCATCCAGCAGCCGCGCCACCCGCTCGATCTCCTCCAGGCTCGCGTGCGGACACCCGAACCAGACCAGGTCGATCTCCCGCGCCTCGGAGTTGAGCGCAGCATAGGCCGGGGCAAGATCGTCCACGATGAGTGTCTCATGATCGGGTGCCAGCACATCCTGGGATCCGCGCTCAGCCTCAGGCGTGACGCCCCCGACATGATAGAGCGCCACTGCGCCGCTGGCCGCCATCGCTGCCCCCAAAGCCTTCAGATCATTCAGGTTAACCTCGGCGCGATCCCCCAGCCCCTCGAAGTAGGGCACACGGCTGCCGGCCGCCCGTCCGACCAGATAACCCAGTGCGCCGAAGTCAGAGCGGGTGCGCACAGGACAGCGCACTTCCACACACAGCGTAGCGCGGCGGTTCTCGTCCAGGTGAAGCCCATAAGCAGCCGTGCGCCCAGTGATAGCTGCGGCCAATGCACTCGGTCCACCCTCGCGGTTAGTGCGCGCGCCTAACACCGAGTTGGCGTAACTCACCGCCGAAGATTCGGCCCAGGCTACGTGCTCGCTCAATGCGGGAACGTTGCCCACCAGATAGGGGGTGCAGGTGCAAGTAGGGCGCACGCCCAGCCGCTCATAGGCATCGATTACAGCCTGCTGACGCCGGGCGAATTTTCCCGAAAAGCCAAGCTCCCGCCAGGCTTGGAGATCGATGCCGGCCGGGTTTAGCGTGGAAGGGATACGAGCGCGGGCTCCCTGAGCGGCCCATTGGCTCAGGAAGGACAAGCCAGCTTGGCCGAGATTCCGGTAGCTGACGCCCGCTACCTGGACGGAGCGCACCGCTGCCAATCGCTCGGCGCCGTAGATCGTGCCCAAGGCGACGATGATCTCCATCCCCTTGCGCACGCCGGGGCCGAACTCACCGGCTGCCATAGCACGCTCTTCAGGAGATAGTCTCAGCACAAACAACTCCTTGCTCGCCGACGCAACAAACGATACGCTCAGCTCAGTCGTCTCCAAGCCCAAGCTTGTAGACCTCGCCCCTGTCCCAGCCGGATAATTCAGCGACGCGCTTGGCAGCCTCGGGGCGGCGCAGGTCCTGTTCTAGCAGATCGTGCAATGCTTCCCGCACCTGATCTTCATTCCAACGCCCACCCTCCTCCGGCATACCGGCGATGACGAGCGTGAACTCACCGCGCGGCTCGACCTCGTCGAAATGCTGACGCGCCTCGGAGACAGTTCCACGCCAGATTTCTTCGTACACTTTCGTCATCTCACGTCCGAGAGCCAGCGCGCGGTCGCCCAGCGTTTCCTCAATATCGACCAAGCTCGCGCACAGGCGATGTGGAGTCTCGAAGAAAATCAGCGTATGCCACTCACGCGCCACATTCTCCAAAACTCGCTGACGCCTGCCCCGCTGGCGGGGCAAATAGCCCAGAAAGAGAAAGCTATCGGTGGGCAGTCCAGAGACAACCAGGGCCGTCACTGGCGCCGTGGGGCCAGGCACTGGCGCCACCTGATACCCCCGTTCAATAGCAGTTTGGATAAGCTCGTAGCCGGGGTCCGAAATGCCCGGCATTCCGGCGTCGGAGATCAAAGCCACATCCCCCTCTTCCAAAGCGCTCAACACAGCCTCCAACTTTGCGAGCTTGTTGCCCTCGAAGTAACTGGTGATGGGAGTTTCGATCTCGTAGTGGCGGGTGAGTATACGCGCTCGGCGGGTATCTTCAGCAGCGATGAGGATAGCTTCTTCTAGAACACGCAGGGCGCGGAGAGTGATATCCTCCAGGTTGCCGATGGGGGTGCCAACGATATAGAGAGTGTTCATAGTTATGCAGAATACAGATTGTAGATTGCAGTGAGGGGAAGCCTCTATGAGAGCGAGCGATGGGGCATGCCAGTGAGTAACCCTTCACGATCTTCGAAGACCTCTAGAACGTGCAAGCCGCCGGTATCAATTTCATAACGGCGGATCTCCTTGACGTGATCGGAGCCGCGCGTCTTCAACACCACGATGGCCCGCCGCATAGCGCTCTCGATTTCCACATAGCGCAGCAAAATGATGTTATCTACGAGGAAAGAAAGGCCACCCTGGAAGACCGAGCGGTAATCGGTTGGGCCTTCTTCCCCCAAGAGCAGAGCGGTGATGTTCTCTCGCCGCAAGCCATTCACTACAGAGGTATACACTTGACGCAGCTCTTGTGTATCACTGGCCAAGCGGTTGAAATGGGATGCACTATCCAGCACAATTCGCTGGGTGTTGGACTTGCGGATCGTGCGATCAATTAGACTATCGGGGGAGCTCAAACTGGCTAAGAACACTTTTGGGGAGGTAAATATCAACTGAAGCAACCCCTCCGCCTCCAACTTCCTCAAGTCCCATCCGAGTGATTCGGCATCCCGGTAGAGTGAATGGGGAAACTCCTCGAAGGATATGAAGAGTCCTGCTTCATTCTGCTCCGCCCCATGGATGAGGAACTGAAGCGCGAGCGAAGTCTTACCCGTGCCAGGCGCGCCCCGCACCAACGCCATAGAACCAGGTAAAAAACCACCGTATAACATATCATCCAGCCCTTCACTGCCAGTCGCCACGCGCTTGTCATTGATTGGCTTATTGGTCATATGTACCCCCTCAAACTCTCACTTCGC
>CAZDYW010000420.1:0-2897 GCA_964509655.1 uncultured Anaerolineales bacterium | reverse complement strand
AGTCGCTGCATCGTCGCCAGATCATACATGCCGACGGTCAATGGCACAGGGCCAGGCTGAGCATCGGGTTTCAGGGGAATGCGATGGGGATCTATGATCAGCTGACCCGCTTGCCAGCGCGAGGTGGGGTGATTGCCGCAGACCGGCGGGCCGTCCTGTTGTCCCTGCATCCTTTCGCCGTCGTGAAGATGGGTGAAAATTTGATAGTCAATCGGCGCTGGACCTAGCGCTTCCCATACCAGCGTCAACTCCACGTAGCCCCCTGGCACCGCGCGGGAGGCGTCGATTTTGTAGCCCCTCAGCTTGGCGAATTCACCAATGGTTGCTTCGTGTAGTGAATAATTGGGCGGTGAGGTAGATAAAACATAATCCAGCGCGGACGAGGCGATCCGTTCCGGCGTCGAGCTACGTGCAAAAGCCCGGTCGTATGCCTCCGCCGCGTAGGTCTGCGGCTGACCCGTCGCGCCGCGCTTGTAGACCGTCAGTTTGGGCTGCCCGTTGGCTGTGACCACGACGGCGGGTTGATACTCGGCCTCTATCTGATCCCAGCGGACCGGCACTTCGTCCTGGACGTTGGCCGCGATGATGTACATTTCAGGGCTGGCGCAGCTCAAGCGGGTGGCCTGGCGGGTGTAAAAATCGGTGATCTCATGCTCCTCGTTGCTGTCATATGTGCCGCTCAGTTCACCCGTGTCCATCAGGTGACCCACGATCTTCCATCCGGCGCGGTAGGGAAAGCCGAACAGTCCCTCCTGTGGTATCTCATCGTAGGGGAGCCAGTACAGCGGGTGCTTGTGCTGAGGAAAAGTGCGGCGGTATTCGGGCATATGATCGACGAACACCATCACGGTGTAGTAGCCGCACACGGCGTATAGTGCCACGCCGCAAGCGATGGCCACGCGCGATATTGTTTTGTGCATTGGCGCAAAATTATTATCGTTTTGCTCACGCTGGACGTATCGTCCTGCGCTGGCAGATGTGCCATCTGCCAAGGCCAATCCTGCTAACATCGCCCAGGCGGGAATCGCAGTGTAGATATGGGTCAAAGGCAGCGCGACGAAGAAGATATAGAACAGCCCCGGCACGCCTAACCAGAGCCACATAGCGCGTCTGCCCATCGATTGCCCCGGTGCCAGCGGGGATCCGATCAGCAGGAGCAGGGCGGGGACCCAGGCGTAGCTCGTATCGCCCGTGCTCCATAGCTCCGGCCAGAGCAGTCCACTGCCCATGGCCGCCAGAAGCGCCGCCGCGAGTCCCAGCTCTAGGTAACCCCACTTGCGCCAAGTGATCATAACCTGCGCCGCCAGCGCCAGGGACAGCGCTGCCAGCAGATAGACCGAGTCGTAGACCGCGCTGCGCTCGAAGGTGGGCCAGAGGTGATTGTGGATGCGTCCTATGCCGCCCAGCCTGCCCGCCAGATAGGTCGAGGTCGTGCCAGCGTAAGGGCTGCGCATAAATGGAATATAGAACAAGCCCGCCAGCGCTGCGCCGAGCATTGCGGCAATGAGCGTTGGTCTCAGCGCACGCCAGCCTTTCGCGCGGTCGCGCCAGAGCCGGGTGCCTAGCAGGAGCAAGCCAGCGGGCAGGGTCAGCACAGCGTCGTAATGGGCCAGAGCGCCCCCGGCGAAGAATGCGGCGGCGAGGGTCAGAAGTATGCCGTGCCCATTGGCTTCGTAGGCCAACAAGCAGAGCAGTCCTAATGCGCTGAGGGCGAAAACCAGGCTCTGGTATTGCACGATGCGCCCGAAGCCCACGAGGTAACCCTCGATGGCCAGGATGCAGGCCGCGATCCCGCCGGCCCGTGGATGGTCCAGTCGCCGCCCGATCAGGAAGACGGTCATCACGCCGATAATGCTGGCCCAGGCGAAGGGGAGCCGTGCTGCCAATTCGTCGAAGCCTTTGACTTGGGAGGCGGTCAAGCGCCAACTGCTCATCACTACCAGCAACTCGGCTGGGCCCTTTTTGTGCTGGAAGATGGCGGCCTCGTTACCGGTCAGGGCGCGAGCTGCACGCATCATAGCGGCGGCCTCGTCGCCCTGAAACTCGGCGTAGCCCAAATGCACCGTGCGCAGCCCGAAGGCGATCAGTACCGCGATCAGCAGCCAGGCCCAGCCATCCTGTTGCCAGTTGCCAGGTGAGAGCTTGGGGAGGGAGACTCCCTTTTGCTTGTGCTTTATGGCGAATAGAGCCACGGGCGGGGCTATGGCGGCGATCATCGCTGCCAGCAGCGCCGAGCGGCTCAGTGGTCCTGGAAGATAAGTGAGTAACAGGGTGATCACGGGGGCGATGACGAAGTTCAGGCCCAAACCAACGGCCAGTCTCTCGATGTGATCAAGGGCGTCGCGTGGTATCAATAGCGACCAGGCTAGTCCTGGGATGATCCATAGGAGTAAGAAGCTCATTGGGTAAATTGTACCATTGGGCCTGATGGTGTCAATTGCCGCCAGATCGCTTTGTCGGGAAGGCGAGCGGTTTATGGTTGCTTGCTTGGTGAATGACAGGTATAATTTTGAACCGTGCAGCGATGGTTAGAGGAGGATGCTGTGGAGAGAAATGGATCGGATGCGAAAGGATGGTATGTTGCCGATTGGCCACCGCTAGCCTGGCTGGAGACGGCTTTGAAGGCTGTGGCTTTGGTGATCGGCATTCTCGCTTGGATTCGAGTTGGGGGCAATGCTTTCGTACTGCCGCGAGGCTTCCGCTTGGGACAGCTCGTCGTGTTGAGTTTGCTATCCCTGGGTCTGGTCGCTGCTATTTTCGACCGTTGGATTGAGCATGAAGTAGTGGCCATGATCTTCGTGATCGTGAACAACCTGGGGCATTGGGGAATGGTGACCGCCCTGGCAGCGCGTCCAGATCCGGACACGCTTTGTCAACTTCCGTAGTGCTCGATAGGC
>CAZDYW010000419.1:0-2905 GCA_964509655.1 uncultured Anaerolineales bacterium | reverse complement strand
AGAGAAGGAGGAAGCGAATGAGCCTAATCGAAGTTCCGGTGAGACAGAGGACACGTCGCGCGGTCAGGTTCCGGGTCGTCCCACCTCCGCTGGAGAATGGCGATCGGCTGACTCGCGCCGAATTCGAGCGGCGCTATGAAGCGATGCCCCACGTCAAGAAGGCTGAATTGATCGAAGGAGTTGTCTATATGCCATCGCCCGTCCATCATACCGGTCATGGGAAACCCCACGCACAAATCGTGGGGTGGTTGCTCATTTATTGCGCGGCTACTCCTGGCGTTGAACTGAGCGACAACGCGAGCGTGCGTCTGGACATGGATAACGAAGTGCAGCCGGACGCTCTCTTGCGACTGGATGAAACGCTTGGCGGCGCATCACGCATCAGCGACGATGATTACATCGAAGGCCCGCCGGAGCTGATCGTGGAGATCGCCGCCAGCAGCGTGTCACAGGATTTGCACGCCAAAAAGAAGGTCTATCGGCGGAACGGGGTACAGGAATACCTCGTGTGGCGGGTGTATGATGAGAAACTGGACTGGTTCCACTTGGAGGGCGGGGAATATCGGCGCTTGGAGGCCGATGACGGCGTCATCCACAGCCGCGTCTTCCCCGGACTCCACCTGGCGGTGGACGCTTTGCTGAAGGGCGATTTGGCCACCGTGCTGAATGTCCTCCAGCGGGGGACCGAGACAGAGGAACACGCCGCCTTCGTCGAGCGCTTGTCGCAGTGAGGAGGGAAAAAGCGAATGGGTCTACTAGAAGTTCCGGTGAGACAGAGGACACGTCGCGCGGTCAGGTTCCGGGTCGTCCCACCTCCGCTGGAGAATGGCGATCGGCTGACTCGCGCCGAATTCGAGCGGCGCTATGAAGCGATGCCCCACGTCAAGAAGGCTGAATTGATCGAAGGAGTTGTCTATATGCCATCGCCCGTCCATCATACCGGTCATGGGAAACCCCACGCACAAATCGTGGGGTGGTTGCTCATTTATTGCGCGGCTACTCCTGGCGTTGAACTGAGCGACAACGCGAGCGTGCGTCTGGACATGGATAACGAAGTGCAGCCGGACGCTCTCTTGCGACTGGATGAAACGCTTGGCGGCGCATCACGCATCAGCGACGATGATTACATCGAAGGCCCGCCGGAGCTGATCGTGGAGATCGCCGCCAGCAGCGTGTCACAGGATTTGCACGCCAAAAAGAAGGTCTATCGGCGGAACGGGGTACAGGAATACCTCGTGTGGCGGGTGTATGATGAGAAACTGGACTGGTTCCACTTGGAGGGCGGGGAATATCGGCGCTTGGAGGCCGATGACGGCGTCATCCACAGCCGCGTCTTCCCCGGACTCCACCTGGCGGTGGACGCTTTGCTGAAGGGCGATTTGGCCACCGTGCTGAATGTCCTCCAGCGGGGGACCGAGACAGAGGAACACGCCGCCTTCGTCGAGCATTTGTCGCAATGAAGGGACGAGAAACCAGATTTGTGCCGCTGCGCTTAAGAAAAACCTGAGTTCTTTCCTGGGAGGTTAGCAAGATGGGAGTTAGCGACATAACTGTAGCCGAGATGACCGTTTTACAACTAAAAACGCTCGTCCGAGAAACAGTCAAGGAAGCGCTAAAAGAGGTTATTGGAGAATCCGAGAACGGGCTGGAACTGAGGCCGGAATTCGAAGAGAAGCTGCGCCAGCGAGCTGAATATGTTGCTTCGGACGGGCAATTGCTATCTATAGAAGAATTGACCAATAGAGTTGAGGGTACCAGTGGCGTATGAACCGGCGTTCCACCCTGATGTTGCTCAGGAACTGAGAAGTCTGGATAAGGCTATCAAGCAGCGTGTACTGGACAAAATCCGATGGTTGCTTGAGCACGTCGAAGAGATACCGCATAAGCCACTGACTGCCCAATGGAAGGGAATGTATCGGCTGAGAGTAGGCGATTGGCGGGTGATATACGAGATAGACCGAGAGCACCGGCGGGTCATCTTTTATGCTGTGGGGCACCGGCGCGAGGTCTATAAGCTTCGTTAGGCCCACTCGTAATCCACCATTCAAGGCCCTATGAAGAGTAAGCACAGGACTAAAGAAGAGGCAAACGGGAATCGTCGCACTCAATTCAGCCCGGCATGGTTCGAGATGGCCGCTATGCTCATCATCGCCGGGCTTATCCTTCGGCAACCCGCACTCTTCGCCCTGGCTGCCTGCATCCTGACCGTGATACCCATCGCCTGGCTGTGGAGAAGCATCTCGCTGCACAACGTCGAGTATGAGCGCCACTTCGACAAACTGCGTGCCTTCCCCGGCGAGACGGTCGAGATGACGGTGCGCATCACCAATCGCAAAATTTTACCCCTGACCTGGCTGGAGATCAGCGACGAGATCCCCATGGCGCTGCCCCTGCGTAAAGGCGCCCTGATCCCCACCCACAATCCCCAAATCGGCACGCTGGAAAATGTGCTCTCCATGCAATGGTATGAGCGGGTCAGCCGCCGGTACGAGTTGACCTGCACCGCGCGTGGCATCTACCTCCTGGGCCCATCCCATCTCAAATCCGGCGACCTGTTCTCACTTTTCGAGACCGAGGAGACCGAGAGAGCGGCCGATCGATTGGTCGTCTTCCCCCGCATCTGGCCGATGGATGATCTCGGCTTGCCCGTGAAAGAGCCCTTCGGAGAGCGAAAAGCCCACTTCCGCCTGTTCGAGGATCCCCTGCGCACCGTCGGCGTGCGCGAACATCGCCCGGAGGATGGCATGCGCCGCATCCACTGGAAGGCCACCGCCCATCGGGGCGAGCTTCAGGTGCGCGTCTACGAGCCGACCGCCGCGCTCAATCTGGTCATCCTGCTCAACGTCAATACTTTCGAGCATCACTGGCAAGGCGTGCTTCCAGAATTGTTCGAGCGCACCATCAA
>CAZDYW010000418.1:0-2906 GCA_964509655.1 uncultured Anaerolineales bacterium | reverse complement strand
TCCCCCTCGCCGAACTCGCCGCGCAATAGCGCCAGCGCCATTGGGTCTTGCACCTCACGCTGGATGACGCGCTTCAGAGGCCGTGCGCCATAGACCGGATCGTAGCCCTCCTCGGCCAGGTGTAGCCGCGCAGCATCGCTCAGCTTCAGCTCGATATGCCGATCCTCCAGCAAGCCGCGCAAATGGCGCATCTGGATGTCCACGATCTTGCGCAGATCCTCCCTCGTCAGGCTGCGGAAGAGAATGATGTCATCGATGCGGTTCAAGAACTCCGGGCGGAAGGTACGGTCCATCTCCTCCATCACCTTCTCCCGCGCTCCATCCACGCCCAGCTCCTTGATCCAGCGGCTGCCGACGTTGCTGGTCATAATCACGATAGTGTTGCGGAAATCGACCGTGCGCCCGTGTCCATCGGTCAAGCGCCCCTCGTCGAGCAACTGGAGCAGCGTGTTGAAGACTTCGGTGTGGGCCTTCTCGATCTCGTCGAAGAGCACCACGCTGTAGGGCCGACGTCGCACCGCCTCGGTCAACTGACCGCCCTCCTCGTAGCCCACATAGCCTGGAGGCGCACCGATGAGGCGCGATACCGTGTGCCGCTCCTGGTACTCGCTCATGTCGATGCGCACCATCGCCTCCTGGGTGTCGAAGAGAAACTCGGCCAACGCGCGGGCCAGCTCCGTCTTCCCCACACCCGTCGGCCCCAGGAAAATGAAGGTGCCGATGGGCCGGTTGGGGTCCTGCAACCCGGCGCGGGCGCGGCGGACGGCGTTGGAGACCGCCTCGACCGCCTCGTCCTGGCCCACCACGCGCCGATGGAGCGCATCCTCCATGCGCAAAAGCTTCTCCCGCTCCCCCTCCAGTAGCTTGGAGACCGGGATGCCGGTCCACTCCGCCACCACCTCGGCCACCTCCTCGGAGCCGACCTCCTCCTTGAGCATCGCGCCGTCCTCTTGCAGTTGACGCAGCCGCTCCTCCTGTTCCTGAAGCTGCCCTTGCAGCTCGACGAGCCGCCCGTACTG
Source organism: uncultured Anaerolineales bacterium (assembly GCA_964509655.1). Classification (GTDB taxonomy): domain Bacteria; phylum Chloroflexota; class Anaerolineae; order B4-G1; family B4-G1; genus CAZANJ01. Next base: position 1,887 of record CAZDYW010000418.1, on the reverse strand, counting down.
AAGCTCCGAGGCGCGTTCGTAATCCTGGGCCCGCTGCGCCTCCTCAATCTGATGGCGCACGCGGTCGATCCGCTCCTTCGTGTCTTGGATGGCCTGAATGGCGCCCTTCTCCTGCTCCCAGCGGGCACGCAGCGCCTTGCTTCCCTCCTGTAGATCAGCCAGCTCCTTCTCCAAGTTCTCCAGGCGTTCGCGGCTGGCCTTGTCCTTCTCCTTTCTAAGCGCCTCCCGCTCGATCTCAAGCTGCATGATGCGCCGGTCGACCTCGTCCAGCTCGGCTGGCTTAGAATCGATCTCCATGCGCAGCCGCGAGGCCGCCTCATCGATCAGGTCGATGGCCTTGTCCGGCAGGTTACGGTCGGCGATGTAACGGTCGCCCAGCGTCGCCGCCGCGATAGCGGCCGAGTCCTGGATGCGCACGCCGTGATGCACCTCGTACCGCTCCTTCAGCCCGCGCAGGATGCTGATGGTATCCTCCACCGAGGGTTCGCTGACGTAGACCGGCTGGAAGCGCCGCTCCAGCGCGGCGTCTTTCTCGATGTACTTGCGGTATTCGTCCAGTGTGGTAGCGCCGATGGCGTGCAGCTCACCTCGCGCCAGCTTGGGCTTGAGCATGTTGCTGGCATCGACGGCCCCCTCGGCCGCGCCGGCCCCGACGACGGTGTGCAGCTCGTCGATGAACAGGATGACCTCACCAGCGGCATCGGTGATCTCCTTGAGCACCGCCTTGAGCCGCTCCTCGAACTCGCCGCGAAACTTGGCGCCCGCGACCAAGGCGCCCATGTCGAGCGCGACGAGGCGCTTGTTCTTCAATCCTTCCGGCACGTCGCCGCGCATGACGCGCTGCGCCAGACCCTCGGCGATGGCGGTCTTGCCCACGCCGGCCTCGCCCACCAGAACGGGGTTGTTCTTGGTGCGGCGGTTGAGGATGCGCATCACGCGCCGGATCTCATCGTCCCGCCCGATGACGGGATCGAGCTTCCCCTCGCGGGCCAGTTCGGTCATGTCGCGACCGTACTTCTCCAGCGCCTGGTAAGTCGATTCGGGATGCTGGCTGGTGACACGTTGACTGCCGCGAATGCTGGTCAGCGCCCGCAGGACGGCATCCTCGGCGATGCCGTGGGCGGCCAGGAAACGGGCCGCCTCGCCGCCGTGCGCGCCGGTGAGGGCCAGCAGCAAGTGCTCGGTGCTGACATACTCATCCCGCATGCGCTTGGCCGCCTTCTCCGCCTCGTCAAACGCGCGGGTCAGATCGCGCGAGAGGCTCACCTTCGCCGTGGCGCCGTAGACCTTGGGCTTGCGCTCCAGATCCCCCTCCAGAGCCAGCGCCATATCGCGCGGGCTGGCCCCCAGCTTCTGCACGATCTGGGGCACGATGCCCTCTGATTGTCGCAGCAGCGCTAGCAACAAATGCTCCGGCTCGATCTGGCCGTGGCTATATTCACGGGCCAGCGATTGGGCGCCAGCTACTGCCTCCTGTGCTTTTTGTGTGAATTTATTTAGATCCATTACCTTCCTCCAAAATCAAATTTCGCGTCTAGCACCGGACACTCTTCGGCCAAGCTCAGTCGAACGGCTCAGAATGAACGCTGGCTTGCACAATAAATAAGTGTCCGATAGCTAGACCTTGAGTAAAATCACGGTAACTCGGAGTGCAATTAAAATATCCGAGTCCATATCGTCGATACAAGTTTGATCTATTTTCACCAATCAGGAGTTTTCCACTTGAGAATTCGGAAGTGTTCCGATGCAGTGTCAAGATATGCTGTGCAATGGGCTTTTTGAGACTTCCGAATTCTGATGACAGCTTACTGGAAAACTCATGCACCAATTATACTCTCCCTTCATTAGAGCCACAATAGAACTGCATTAGAATGACATAAGAAATCG
>CAZDYW010000417.1:0-2910 GCA_964509655.1 uncultured Anaerolineales bacterium | reverse complement strand
CCTTGGCTATGACAGTACTCCAGCGCGTCCAGCAATTGATTCGCCCAAAGCAGCACTCGCTCCTCCGAAAGCGAGCCATCCCGCTCGATGTATTCTTCCAGGCTCTTTCCCTCAGCAAACTCCATCACCAGGTAAGCGTTATTAAGCTCCTCAAAGAAGTCTGTCACGCCCACCAGATGATTATGCTTAAATCGGGCCATAATGAAGGCTTCCTGTTCGAACTGCTGGCGCAGTTGGGCCAACGTCTTGGGGTCCAGACCGGCTTGCGGGATCATCTCCTTGAGCGCGACGTTCATCTTCAGCCGCAAATCCCACGCTTTGTAGACGGCGCCCATCCCGCCTTGACCGAGCAACTTGACGACGCGATAACGGCCTTGCAGCATTTGTCCATTTGTGAGTGTCATGTGCTACCTCCGGTTGCCCACGATCAATAGCCACCCCATCGCGCACAGAGCTTGTGAGTCGCCGGCGCGTTGGTCACGTTATGGGCGTTGGAGCCGTCGGCGTTGGCTACCCAAATGTCATACGCCCCCACCGTCCCCACAGGCTGCAAATAGAGAATCTGCGACCCATCTGGAGAGAGGAAAGGCTCGTGAGCATTGGGGAGAACGGGTTGATAGCCAGCCGCGGTCGGGCTGGCCTGGTGCAAGGTCTGCTTGATGGTGAAATAGAAGCGGGAGCTGTCCGGCGCCCACAAGATAGGCTCACTTTCGTTGAGTGGCCCGTCATAGATAGCTTGTAACACCGTGTCATCCGATACCCGGTGGACGCTCATAGAGTAATTGTTCCCCGTCTTCCAGAGAATGATCTTGTATTCCCCGTTGGGAGAAGGGCATTCCTGAGGTGACCCGATGTTGCAGCGATAGCCGTAAAAGAGATTGACCGATTGGCCCATCAGCGTCGTCGCAGTGCTCCCTCCGCAGGTGGAGTTTTCATAAGCCACGGCGCCGACCATTTTTCCTTGTGACCAGGAGGAGTCGGTCGTGGCAAGGTGATAAGCACTATCCGCCTTGATGGTGTAAAAGATATGGCCAAGATCGCCCGGCTGGGAAGACGACGTTGGAGATGGTTTCGTCGGCGCTGGCGTCGGTGTCTCCTCGGCAGCGGATGTCACCGTGGGCTGAGGTGGCAATGTAGCGGTGGCATCCACCTGGGCCTGCCAGACGGAGATGTCGTCGACGTAAATCTGCCCGCTCTGAGGCCCGCTCCCCGGCCGATCCAGCACCAGGGCGTAGAAGCTAACCGGATAATCCACACTCCCATTATCGGGGCCGGATACGTGACCGGAGGGCCAAGGCAGACTCGAGTCCAGAGTACCAGCCATCTGTCGCCAGCCTGAACCGCCCACCTTTCCCAGATGCACAGCCCAGACCTCCCCACGGGCGTCCTTAATCCAGACGTTCAAGTGATGACCGGAGCCATCGCCGTACACCCAGGCGCCCACATTATTAGGCTGCCCGGATAGACTGATCGAGTGGAGGAAGACGACGTAATCCTCGTCGCTGGCCGGGAAATCATAGCGCAACTTAGCGGCATAGCGATCCTGATGCACCTCTTCCTGGCTTTGTGTCAACTCGCCATAGGGTTGGTCACCCCGGCGCCAGGAACCCCACTGCTCGAAGTTGATCAAGGCTTTGGAGACCGGGGTAGACGGCGTGGCCTCTGGTGTGCCCACCGGCGTCGACGTCCCCCGCGTAGAGGTTCCCTCTGTTGTCGCGGAGGGCGTCGCGGAAGTTGTGGCAGTCGGTGTGGTAGTGGTTGTGCCATCCTTGGGCGTGCTGGTGGGCCTGGACGTGGGCGTCGGGCTCGGCGTCCGGGTAGGGGCGCTCGTGGAGGTAGCCGTCGCCGTCGACGAGGGCGTTGGTGAAAGCGAGGGGGAAGGCGAGGGCGACGGGGTATTCGTCTCAGTCACAGGTACGCTCGGTGCTCCTCCGAACAAGTTGGAGAACATCTCCGGCCTCATCGCTGCCGTTCCCCCTCCCAATATCAGAGCCAGCGCGATCACGCCTCCCAGCACCCATACCCATACGGGCATTGGCTTGGCCTCGCGCTTGGGTTGCGGGGGACTGAGTGTTGCCTCTCTCCCCATCGCTACAGTCTCTTCACGCCGGGGAGCGATCCGCGCCGGCGGAGCGACTTCCTCTCCCCGCAACGCAGATGCCATATCCTGGGCCGTGGCGAAGCGGTTCCCCACGGCCAACTCGGTGGCCCGCAACACCGCCGCCTCCATCGTGGGCGAGATGTCCGGCTTCACCGTTCGCGGCGGTTGTAGAGCGCCGGGTTGAGCGATGCGCATCGTGGCCGTCGGCGGCGCTTCACCGGTCAGCGCGTGATAGAGCGTCGCGCCCAGGCCGTAGATGTCGCTGCGGGCGTCGGTATGCTCCATGTGCGTGTCATACTGTTCCGGCGGCGCATACTCCGGCGTTCCCATCCCGCGCATCGCCGTCTTGGTGCGCGGGTCGTCGGGGTCCCACAACTTAACCAGTCCAAAGTCCACCAGCACCGCCTGGCCATCAGGGCGCACGATCACGTTCTGTGGCTTCACGTCGCGGTGGATGATGCCCTGGTTGTGGCAATACCCCAGGGCCTCCAGCAATTGCTCGCCCCAGACCAGGACCTCATCCTCTGGCAGCATCCCTTCCTGCTCAATGCGCTCGGCCAGGCTCTGCCCCTCGACGAAGTCCATCACCAAGTAGGCGTTGCCGCTCTCCTCGAAGAAATCGGTGACACGCACCAGGTGAGGATGGTTTAGTCGGGCCAGAATTTGCGCTTCCTGCTGGAACTGATGACGGAGCTCGGTCAGCGTCTGAGGGTCCAGCCCCGGCTGTGGCACCATCTCCTTGAGAGCCACGGCCACGTTGAGCCGTGTGTCCCAAGCGCGATAGACAGCGCCCATCCCGCCCTGGCCCA
>CAZDYW010000416.1:0-2916 GCA_964509655.1 uncultured Anaerolineales bacterium | reverse complement strand
ATGAAGTGCGAGAAGAAGCAGCGCCAAGGATTGTGAGATCAATCTTGAGATCATGGGAGGTTATGGATGAACAACGTGTGTGACGCCCCGATCTTGGGTGATGGACGGCCTAGTGAGCGGAGTGGAGCGTTTGTTGAAACAGACGCTGGGTTCTGCTGGTCAATCGAAGACAGTGGCAGGGTGTCCGTGTTGGCCCTGTGATTCGGCATCGAGCTAAGATCGACATCTACAAAGCCACGTCAGCCGTGGCTTTCTTTTAGACGTATACACATTCATTGAAATGCATATAAGTTAAGGAGGTTCAACGTGCCAATTCTAGAGTTGACAACTATGCTGTTGCAAGCAGGTTTGGGGAGCCTAGCATCTTATCTGGCCGCACATGTGCTGTTGTGTCTGTTGCCCGCGTTTTTAATCGCCGGTGCGCTGGCAGCGCTGATCCCCAAGGAGGCCATCACCAAGTATCTCGGCCGTGACGCACCAAAGTGGCTTTCCTATCCGATGTCCGCGCTGGGGGGATTCGTGCTGGCGGTCTGTTCATGCACCATCATGCCACTCTTCGCCAGTATCTACAAGAAAGGTGCCGGGATCGGCCCGGCGATTACTTTCCTCTTCGTCGGTCCCGCAGTCAACATCTTGGCCATCACGCTTACCGGCACGACGATCGGGATGGACATCGCTATCGCCCGGATCGTTCTCTCGGTCATCTTCGGCATCGGTATCGGGATGCTGATGGCCTGGTTCTTTCATGAGGATGACCGAGCCCATACCGAGGCAACCAATGGCAGCCGCGCCTTCTCCCAGGGAGCCAGCGTGCCAGCGCACACCTGGGTCTTCTTCCTGCTGCTTCTGGGCGTGCTGATCGCCGGGACGCTGCAAGTGGACCTACTTTCGAGCAGCTATGCCACCTTCACGGTGCCCGGATCGTGGGCTAGCTCTCTGCAGACATGGCTGGATGGCGTGGTGCCGCCGAACCCAGCGATGGGCGTCGAGGGGGTGAGTGTCCACGGCGTCTTCTTGATTGGCTTGCTTTTCCTCATCGCCGCCACGGCATGGTTGGGGCTCAACGATGTAGACCGTGGCTTCAATCGCTGGACCTACGGAGCCCTGGGGTTGATCACACTGACCCTGCTGGTGGCCTCGTTCAAGGTGACAGCAATCGCCGGGGGGCTCAGCATCGGCATCTCCGGCCGGCTGATCGCTGAGGTACTGCTTATCGGAGCGGTGTGGTGGATGGCTACGAACGCCTTCGACGCGTACGAGGTCCAGGAATGGCTGTGGGAGATGTGGCGCTTTGTCAAGCAAATCATCCCTCTACTGATCGTCGGCGTCTTCTTGGCTGGCATGGCGCGGGCTGTCATCCCCAGGAGTTGGATCGAGACCCTCGCCGGACGGAACACCATCTGGGCCAACTTGGCAGGCGTATTGTTCGGTGTCTTCATGTACTTCCCCACCCTGGTGGAAGTACCGATCGCGCAGACGTTCCTGTCGTTGGGCATGCACCGCGGAGTCTTGCTTGCCTATCTGCTTGCGGACCCGGAGTTGAGCTTGCAGTCGATCCTGATCACCAACTCGGTCATTGGGCGGAAGAAGACCGCTGTGTACGTCGTGTTGGTGACCATCTTCAGCACACTGTCCGGCTTGTTGTTTGGAAGCTGGCTGGAGGGGACAAGCGGCTGGCTGATCGCAGCGAACCTGCTCGGGTCGATTGCAGCGCTGCTCGCCCTGGTCGCGTGGGCTAGCCGTAAACGGCAACAGGTTCCAGCGACGTCTGAGGAGGCCGTGTGAATCGCGTCACATCTGTTTCCCCGACAGTAACACGGGAGGGAGAGTTGACACATCGAACAGAAACTTTGTGAAAAGATAGTTAAGATAATTCGAGGAGGTAGACAATGCTAGCTATCAAAGTATTGGGACCGGGTTGTCCCAATTGTCAGCGAGTAGAGAAGAACACCGTGGAGGCGCTGGAAGTGCTGGGCGAGGAGAAGCCCGATCTAGAAGCGACCCTCCAGCACGTGATGGACTTCAACGAGATTATGGAATATGACATCCTGGTCACGCCGGGCTTGGTGGTGAACGAGGAGGTCGTGTGCGCCGGGCGGGTGCCGAAGGTCGGTGAGGTAGTAAACTGGCTGCGGACGGCCTTGGACGACCGTGCTGAGTAACACATCGGAAAAGTCTATCCCGTTGGATCTCGAGCGGGTGCTGTCCAATGACACCGTGACTGGGGGGCTTGCGCATAAGCTGAGGTGTGACGGAAACGGAAGACTCCTCTGAAAAAAGGGTTCTCATCACCAAGACACAAAAGCACAAAGAAAAACCAAGTCTTGGTTCAAGAAAATTCACATTGTTCGTCGCCTTGTTGAAGTATTTTAAACTGATTCTTAAATTTTTCTTAGTGCCTTGGTGTCTTAGTGGTTCTTCAGTAGAGTCAACGGAAAGGATCTCAATGCCGGCGGTCTTCTTGGGTGAGCGGGCGCTCGTTGGTGATGAAGAAATGCACGCTCGAGCCCTCAAGACACTCATCGCCCAGTATGCCGACACGGGTGCGGAGCCGGTGTGGGATGATTGGAGGGCTGTTCATGTTGCTGGCCGGCTGGATGGTGGTGACCCTGATATGAAACGCACTCATCCACAAAACAGCAGCCCTCACGGTAAGACGCACAAATCACCTGAGCAGAGCCTGTGGACGCGATTGCCGCTACGCCAGATCGGTATCATCGCAGGCGTCCTGGTCCTGATCGGCGCTGTGCTGTTCCTGAAGGCGCGACAATCACCGGGGGCGATTTGGCAATCAAAAAACCGCCTTTTGTCAGAACCGCCCTCGGGGACGAGGTCTAGGAGCGATAAATGCGATTGCCCTAGGGATAAGCGTCGACGTTCCTTCGGGCCAATCTGAGGAGGCAGCAAAGGCCGATC
>CAZDYW010000415.1:0-2916 GCA_964509655.1 uncultured Anaerolineales bacterium | reverse complement strand
GAAAATCTCAGTTAACAGCAAACTCGCTTTACCCCAATAATTTATGGGAGAGACCGCTAGCCGCGTCTGGTCCAGGCGATCAAGAGGACGATGAAGGACATCAACGCCACTGCCCCAAAGAGGGCGGAGGGAAGCGACAGTTTATGTCCGAGTATCGGCGGCGGTGTGGGAGTAGGGGTAACGGTCGGCGGCACAGGCGTGGCAGTGGGCGATGGGGTCGAAGTGGCTGTCGGCGTGGGGGATGGTGTGGCGGTGGGTGATGGGGTCGCCGTGGGGGAAGGCGATGATGTCGGCGTGGCAGTGGGCGTGGGGGGCTCAGTCGGCGTCGCAGTGGGAGTCGCGGTCGGCGTAAAGGTAGGCGTCGCCGTCGGCGTGATCGTCTGCCCCGTGCTTATCGGCGCGTCGGCCTCCAAAGGGCTGGCGAGCGTTGGAGAAATTGTCGCGGTCGCCTGCGGTGGAAGCGCCGCAGCGCCATTCTCCTCGACGAGCAAGTATGTCGGCCCACCGATGATACACCCTCTACTATCGGCGCAACGAGCACCGGGCAAGGTGATGACATATCGCCCATCCACGGGCGCGATGACCTGCTCCGCGCCTGTCTGATCGATGAGCCGCGCCTGGGGCGCCAGAGCGGGGAGTGAGACCGCCGCCTCGGACCCGGTACGCGCCCAGAGGACGCGGGTAGTGAGATTTCCTCGGTCGAGCGTGACGATTGTGTAGAGCGGCTGGCTCTCATCCTGGGCGGAGACGACGCCGGCGTAATGGCTCGTGATCAAGCGGAAGGCGTCGTAGGCCGGACGGCGGCTGTAATCAGCGCGGATGAGGCCGAAGGGCTCGACCCCCGGCTGGGGCTCATTATCCACCCACTTGTAAACCGCGACGCGCTCCGCGCCCGAGCTGAGGGCCAGCGCGAAGGATTGCAGCAAGAAGCTGGACTGCTCTTCCAACGAGATGTCGAAGTTAGCCTCCGGCAGTTCCCAGTAGGGCGGGTCAAAATTGGATGGCGCGTTGGTCTCGTTGAGCCAGATGGATTTCTGGAGGCCATAGGCGGCCAAGGTGGAACGAGCCGCGCCGATGATCTGCGGAATGGTCTCGGTGCGAAAGTAAATGTGCAAAGAGATAGCGTCGAAGAAGTAGCCATGCTCCGCACCCTCCACGTCCTGGGTCGCCACGGCGAGAAAATCCCGCAGGTAGGTCGGATTGTGCCACGTGGTTGCAGCGGCGAGGTGGATTTTGACGTTGGGATTGGCCTGATGGGCGGCCAGATAGGCGACCTTGAGCAAGCGGTAGTATTCCTCCATCGAGCCGCACCACTCGCAGCCAAAGGAGCCCGGCTCGATGTCGGGCTCATTCCAGATGATCCAACGGTCGATGCGCCCGGCGTATATCCCCACAGTGCGACGCACAAAGGCGGCCCAGAGGTTGCCGGGGTCATCGATGGGTAGCTCCAGGCCACGGGGGACGCCACATCCCGGCGCGCCATCGGTAGCCCAGGCCGGGGTGTGCTTCAACAGACCGACCACCTCACGCCCTTGCTCGGCGGCCTGATTCAGCCACACTTCGGGCACGTGATAGCCATTCCAATCATCGGGGCCGTTGGGCTGCAACTCCGACCAGTAGAAGAGAATGCGCTCCCACCCCACGCCCGCCTCAGCGGCCGCGACGGGGTCGCGAAAGGCCTCGACCGCGCCAAAGCGAGGGGCGGGAGGCGCCGCTTGGGCAACAACAGAGCAAATTAAAAATGAAAAAATGAAAAATGAAAAACTGGTCAGTTGCCTTCGGGTTTTAGGTTTGGTCATTGGAATCTGTTTGTCTCGCACGGGAGCCGGACGGCACGTCCGGCGAGAGCGATAGCGCTAAAGGATTATTTCCTCTCGGTACCAGGCCCAGAAGCGTTGCATGCCCTCGGTGACGGAGACGGTTGGCTGATAACTCAGCAATTCGCGGGCCTTGGTGATGTCGGCGTGGGTGATGGGAACGTCGCCCGGCTTGGGCGGCTCCTGGACGATGATGGCTTCGCGCCCCACCACCTCCGCCACTACACGAATGAAATCGCTCAGGCAGATCGTCTCACCGCGCCCCAGGTTGATCAGCTCGTAAGGCAGGTCAGCGTCGAGGGCTGCGAGCACGCCCGCGACGATGTCGTCGATGAAGGTATAGTCGCGTCGGGAGCTGCCGTCGCCGAACTGGCGCAATGGGTGGCCCTCGGCGATCCACTTGGTGAAAAGATAAGGCGCCATATCGGGACGGCCACGCGGCCCGTAGACGGTGAAGAAGCGCAGACCGGTGCAGTTGAGGTCATAAAGATGGTGGTAGGTGTAGGCCAGCACCTCCTTGGCCACCTTCGTGGCAGCGTAGGGAGAGATGGGGCGGTTGACCGAGGCGTCCTCGCGAAAGGGCGGCGGCGTGCTGGCCCCATAAACGGAGGAGGAGGAGGCGAAAACGAAGTTCCGCACGTCGTGACGGCGGGCTTGCTCCAGCAGGTTGAGCGTGCCGCCCACGTTGACCGATTCGTAAAGCGCCGGATGTTGGATGGAGTAGCGCACGCCGGCCATCGCCGCGATGTGACAGACCTTGTCGAAGTGGTTATGCTCGAATAACTCGCTCAGCAACTCCGTGTCGCGCACGTCACCCTCCACGAGACGGTACTCGGGATGGGCGAGCGCGGACCGGACGTTGGCCCGTTTGCGGGCGGGATCGTAGTAATCGTTGAAGTTATCGAGCCCGACGATTTTGTCGCCACGAGCCAGAAGGGCCTCGGAGACGTGACTGCCGATGAAGCCTGCCGCGCCGGTGACTAAAACTTTCATTTTCTCTCCAGATTTGTTCTTTCCCTCTCAGCTACTTCGCTCTCCCCCTCACCCCTGCCCTCTCCCCTTGGGGGAGAGGGAGCTGATAGGCCAAGCAAATGGATAA
>CAZDYW010000414.1:1293-2920 GCA_964509655.1 uncultured Anaerolineales bacterium | reverse complement strand
CACTTCCTCACCAGCGCGGCGAGAGGTAGCACAGACCGGGCGCCCTCTGTGAAAGGAGAGGGTGCGGGTCGACGCGCCATCAGTCACCGTGAGCACACCGCTGTGCTTGCCAGAGGCGATTAGCTTGATCAAATTGGGCAGATGGAAATCGTGCAAATCGCCCTTGAGAATCATCAAACCTTGATACCGTTCTGGCCCAGTGTCCGCGCCACGCAGTTGATTGATGATACCAGTCAGCCAGTCAATCTCCATACTAGCACATGCCACAGAATGTTCCAGAATAGCAACCTGCAAGGGCTTGCCATCATCAGCACGCTCCTTCTCCAGTTCCTGCTCAAGATAGGCAAACCAATCGGTGAGGAAGGAAAGTCGCTCCTCTAACAACTCCTGGGCCTGAGCTTGGGGTAGCTTGTTGAGCAGAAATATACCCAGGTCATATTCGGAGTGGATCGGTTCCTTGGAGGTCAAGGTCTCCTCCATCCCCGCGAAGAACTCTTCACGCCCCTGCTCAGTTGCCAGGTTTTTAGAAACCTTTAGGGTCTTAAAGTTTTACACTACTCGCGACGAAGTTCAAATGACGACGACGCGCGTGCCCTCGCCGCTTGGAGTTTGCAATGTGTGTTTCTCGTAGGGGACGTGTGGCTCGGCCCAGCGGAAGATCCACCGCGCGGCCTCGCTGGTGACATTGATGCAGCCATGGCTATGGCGCCGACCGTAATCGTTGTGCCAGTAAGTGCCGTGGATGGCCACGCCCGACCAAGTGAAATAGACCGGGAAGGGCACCCCCGGCAAATCGTAGGGGTCGCTGCCCCCGCCGATCATGCGCTGTGTATGCCGCTGATATAGCACTGGGAACTCGCCAAGCGGCGTTCCCAGGCCATAGACTCCAGAGGCAATGCGTGTGTTGAAGACAGCACGCTCCCCCTCAAAGCAGGTCAATGTTTGGTCGGGGATACTGATCTGGAGGCGCTTGTCGGTGCGCCCAGGGGAAATAGGTGTCAGTTGATCCGGAGGAATGCGACGCAGTGAAGATGTCGGCACATAGAGTCCAGGGGACCAGGTGAGGCCATCCTGAAGCTGATACCACCAGTTGCCTTCCTCGTCCGGCACAGCGCTCACGACACGATAGACGGTGCTGTAGTAAAGCTTGTACGAGACGTAAGGGCTGGCCGGTCTCCAGCGTGCCTCGGCGATGGGCACGCTCACTTCGGCCCAGAAGCCGGGCTCGCTCACTTCGGTGATAACCTCGCTTTGGAGGGCGTTCTCCACCGGCTGCACATAGCCGCTGTGGATATAACCGCCCTCGGTCTGATACCAGATCGGGTTGGTGGGCCATGGCGCCTCTCCCACGACGGCGGCGTGAAGGGGAATGATCTCATCGCGCCCTTTCCAGGCCACCCATTCGGCGTTAGGGGAAGGCTCAGTACGCACCGCCTGTCGCCACCAGGTAGCGATACGCCCCAATGACGCCGGCGCTTCCTTGGAAAGCGGCTCATCAATGGAAAGAGGAAAACGCGGCAAGGCTAAAGAGCCTGGAGTTAAAAAGCATCCCAAGGCAGCACCACCATACTTCAAAAAATCACGTCGACTCAGTGCTTTCATCCCATTTACTCCTCAAAGATATCAG
>CAZDYW010000414.1:0-1193 GCA_964509655.1 uncultured Anaerolineales bacterium | reverse complement strand
TTGCAATGAAGCGCTATTCGCTATTCATCATTCACCGACAAACGACCTCGCAGGCGAACTCTCGTGCGCCAGTGTCTACGTAGCCAATCCTCTCCGCCAACACAGTGTAAGTTTCATCCTCTTTGTCGACTATGCAAAGCGCTCGACGACCAGAGCGTATGATCCACCTCGTGCAAGCCGACATCACCGCTTGGTCCCACTCCCGCTGCCTAGCTGCTTTCTTGGCTGACACATATACCGCGGCGAAGTGAGGCGAGTGCCAAGTGAGCCCCGCTTCGGCAACGATTTCTCCCTGGGAACGGATGACGAAACGCGGTCGGTTTTCCAAGCCCTCATCAGGCACAACCAACACATTGGTCAGAAACTGGAAACGATGCATATCCAGGTTATAGATACGGTTAGTCTGAGGCCGTTCTATGCGCACTACCTCCGAGACAGCTTCGCGAAGGTCAGGCGTAGTAATCACATAATAAGGTCGACCAGAAATGAGAGCTTGACGCAGTAGCTTGACCGCCACTTCAGTATTGGGTGTGCGCAACACGACCGTGGGCTGAAACAGACGCTGAGCGGTCTGACAGACAGTGACAAAGCCATCAGCGTGACCGGCAGCATTCTCATGAACGTAGATCTGCGCACGCTCAGGATCGTGGTAGAAAACATAATAGGCCGCCAACGCATCAGCCGGCGTGGAGAGATTCAACATAGTGCGCACCTTCAGCCGCAGACGATCACGATTAGTCACGTTTATCTCTCCGCTGACCAATTTTTGAAGACCGGTAACAATAGATAATGCCAGGGGACGACCGATTCTACCTTCGCCCCCATCGACGTACTTGTCACAGGAGCGAGCAACTCCTTGGCACTCACGCCGTAAGCGTTGTTGACGATGAGCTGACCAGAAGGCAAATGGCTCACATCGACCGCCAGCGTGACTGTCATTTTCGCCTGGGGCGCCAGGCTTCCCGCATGCCAAACGATTACCCCCTCAGTCAAAGTGTAGCTCCCACTAGCCCAAGCGAAAGTTGTGCTCAAAGGGATCGTGTCGGTGAGTACAACCTGCGTGAAGGTAAAGGGCAATGAGTTGGTCACAGTGAGGTTGTAAACGAGCAGACGGGTCGGGAAACCCATCGGGAAACTAGCTTGTTTGGTCAGTTCCAGGGACGACACCAGCGAAGATGAGGTCACGGTGTAAG
>CAZDYW010000413.1:0-2922 GCA_964509655.1 uncultured Anaerolineales bacterium | reverse complement strand
GTTGCAGGTTGCAGGTTGCAAATTAAAAGATTAGAGGAGATAATAATCAATGTCTTTGTTGAATGATGAAGTTAGAGAGCAAGTGAGAGAAGCGTTGGCCGATCTGGTCGGCCCGGTGCGCTTGGTGATGTTTACGCAGGAATCTGAATGTGATTTTTGTACTGAGACGCGACAGTTGGTCGAGGAGGTAGCTGAGCTTTCCGATCAGTTGACGGCTGAGATTTATGATTTCGTCGCCGATGAGGAGAAGGCCGAGGAGCTAAATGTGGACAAAATCCCAGCCATCGCCGTCATCGGCGCGGAGGATTATGGAATACGTTTCTACGGCATCCCCTCCGGCTACGAGTTCACCTCTTTGCTCCACGCTATTCAATCCGTGGCGGCGGAGGAGACGGAACTCAGCAAGACAGCGCTGGAAATGCTGGCAGAGTTGGACGAACCCGTTCACATGCAAGTCTTCGTCACGCCCACCTGCCCCTACTGCCCACAGTCGGTGGTCTTGGCCCACCAGATGGCCATCGCCAGCCCAATGGTAAGGGCGGATATGGTCGAGGCCCAGGAATTCCCTCACCTTTCTCAGCAGTATCAGGTGATGGGTGTTCCGCGCACGGTGATCAATGAGACCACCCACCTTGAGGGCGCAGCACCGGAGCCGATGGTGCTCGATAAGCTACGTGAAGCTTTAGAATAGAAACTGAGGTGTAACTGGTATGGAGATTCAACCTAAAATCGTCTCCCTGGAACCTAAGGGAATGAGTGACAATGGAGCTTCGACTCACGATTTGGTCATCATCGGCGGCGGACCGGCGGGATTGACATCCGCCATTTACGCTGGCCGCGCTCGCATCGACACACTGGTACTGACCGGAACGCTTCCAGGTGGACAGCCAGCCAATACCCATGCCGTGGATAACTTTCCGGGCTTCCCGGAGGGGATCAGCGGCGCGGATTTGGCCCAGCGCTTCCAGGGCCAAGCGGAACGCTTTGGCGTCTCCATCATGCCGGAGGATGTGACGGAGGTGGATTTCTCTACTAAGCCTTTCGTCATCCGCACCCAGCGGGAGACTTATAAGGCCAAGACGGCCGTAGTCGCTACGGGGGCGGAACCACGACGTTTGGGAGTTCCCGGCGAGAGTGAGTTCTATGGACGCGGCGTCTCCGCCTGCGCCACCTGCGACGGCTTCTTCTATCGGGATAAGCGCGTCGCCGTGGTGGGCGGAGGGGACAGCGCAGTCGAAGAAGCGCTCTACCTCACCCGCTTTGCCAGCGAGGTGATCATCATCCACCGCCGCGATGAACTGCGGGCGACACAGATCTATCGGGAGCGCGCCTTTGACAACCCAAAGATCAGCTTTTTGTGGGATTCAGTCGTCGAGGAAGTGCTGGGCGAGCAAACTGTGAGCGGCCTGCGGGTGCGCAACGTGAAGACCGGCGAGACCTCGGTCGTCGATGTCGCTGGGGTATTCGTCTATATCGGTATGAAGCCCAAGACAGAACTTTTCAACGGGCAACTGGATCTAGATGAGCAAGGCTACATAATTTCCAATAGTCGACAGTATACCAGTGTGCCCGGCGTTTTCGTGGCCGGCGATGTGCAAGACCCGCGCTATCGCCAAGTCGTCGTGGCCGCCGGCACCGGAGCCATCGCTGCGATGGAGGCCGAGCGGTTCTTGTGTAAATATCCTGAAGGTGTATGTGAGTTCCCAGGAGGTGTCTAATGAATTTGGCGTTGTCCCCAAAAGATTCAAAACTTTACGATGTGATCATTATCGGCGGCGGGCCGGCGGGAGCTAGCGCAGCCGTCTACACGGCACGGGCTGAATTTGATACATTGGTCGTGGATAAGGGTCTCACCGCAGGTGCTTTGGGGATGGCGGGTGAGATTGCTAATTATCCCGGTTTGAACGATCCAATCGGCGGTCCCGAATTAGTGCGTCGTATCCGTGAGCAAGCGACTTCCTTCGGCGCCGAGTTTGTCACCGAGAAAGTGCTGAGCGTGGACCTAGAGAGCGAGCCCAAGCAGGTTTGGACCGATGAAGGACTTCATAAAGGGCGGGCGGTGATCATCGCCACAGGGGCGATGGGCCGCAAGCGCCACATCACGGGTGAGAAACGCTTTCTGGGGCGCGGCGTGAGTTACTGCGCCACCTGTGATGGCGCTTTCTTCCGCGATCAGGAGGTGGCCGTCGCGGGCAACAATGACGAAGCTGTGGAGGAAGCTCTGACTTTGACTCGCTTCGCCTCCCAGGTCCATTTCCTCAGCCCCACGGAGGCGCTTCAGACCTCCCCCGCTCTGGAGGATGAACTGGTGTCACATCCCAAGGTAGCCTTCTATCCCAAGACCCACTTGCGGGAGGTCAGGGGAAACGGAAAAGTCGAAGCGGTGAGCATTCTTTCACAAGGTGACGAGAGCTCGATTATGGTCAATGGCGCTTTCATCTATCTGCAGGGCAACAAACCCGTCACCGATTTCCTAAACGGGCAGCTATCCACTGCGGAGGAAGGATGTCTGGCTGTGGATAGCAATTTCCAGACGGTCATTCCAGGCGTCTTCGCGGCTGGCGATGTGCTCTGCCGCCACATCAAGCAAGCAGCCGTGGCCTCCGGTGAGGGTGTGCAAGCCGCTATGGCAGTGGATCGCTATCTTCACGGACGCGAGAAACTACGCCCGGACTGGTCATCATGACTAGGAGATTAAATAATGTACTCTCATCCGGCTCCAAGCAAGATCCCCAAAGTGGACGAGAGCAAGTGCCGGGCTTGTAGAAAATGTGAAGCGCGGAAGGTCTGCAAAGTCAAGGCCATCGTCGCTCTGGACCCCGGTGAAGCGCCCTTCATCGACGGCAGTCTCTGCTATGGCTGCATGGTCTGCATTCCGGCCTGTCCCTTCGACGCCATCGTGGTTTGATGATCCCGGCGCCG
>CAZDYW010000412.1:0-2926 GCA_964509655.1 uncultured Anaerolineales bacterium | reverse complement strand
TCTACACCTCCCGCTTCCCCGGCGCCAACGATTTCTACTCCCGCTGGGTGGGGGGCTGCGCTCTGCTGCGGGAAGGGCTGAATCCCTATTCGGAAACAGTCACGCGCCGCATTCAGGAGGGAATGTATGGACGCATGGCGCTTCCCGGCGAGGATCAGGTGGCCTTCGCCTATCCTCTCTATAGCCTGCTATTCTTCTGGCCTCTCTGTTTCACGAACAACTACGCTCTGGTTCAAGCCATTTGGCTGTGGGTGCTGCTGATGGGCCTGATCGGGGCGGTGACCTTGTGGATACGAGTGACTAAATGGCAGCCCAACCTTTGGCTTTTTACATCGACCGTGCTGTGGAGCGTGCTCCTCTACCACAACTTCCGCGCCTTGATACTGGGCCAGTTCGCCGTCATAGTACTGCTGGCCCTGGTGGCTGCCTTGTGGGCCATGCAAGGCGGTCGTGACGGCTTGGCGGGCCTTCTCCTGGCGCTCTCGACGGTCAAACCCCAGATGGTTTACCTGGCGATTCCCTGGCTCCTGCTCTGGGCCGCGGGTCAGCGGCGCTGGAGATTGTGGTGGAGCTTCGGCCTCTCGATGGCCTCCTTGATCCTGGGATCGATGATTTTGCTGCCCTCCTGGATCCCCGACTTCGTGCGGCAAGCACTCGCCTATCCCTCCTACACCGTTTACGGCTCGCTGACGCAGATGATGGTCGAATCCTCGTTAGGTTCGGTTTTCGCGGCCCAGACTCTGTCCTCGATCACGCTGATACTCCAAATCGCGTTGGCATTGAGCGGAGTAACCCTGGGTAGCCGCTTATGGCGTGGGACCTGGGAGCAGATGTTATGGATGTTGGGCCTGTTGTTGCTGCTCACCAACTTTTTCACGCCCCGCATTGCAACTACCAATTATCTGATGCTGACGCCCTGGGCCTTATGGGCCTTCTTCAGCATAGCCGCCTCGCGGGAAAGCCGTGGTGTATTAGCCGTGATACTCCTGGAAATCATCTCCGTAATCGGTCTATGGACCTTGTTCTTGGCCACGGTTGAGGGGGACTTTGAACGCGCTCCGATGTACTTTCCCTTCCCCATCGCGATGGCCTTGCTCCTGGCCTGGCTTTTTCGCATAGATTGGTTCAATCTCAGAGATTGAACCAATCTGCCATTCGCAATTCATCATTCACATATGAACCGTATTCGTCGAGATCAAATCATACTCTTCAGCCTAGCGCTGGTCGTGCGGCTCGGTGCGGCAGCCCTTATCCCACACCCCGGCTACATGGACGCCGCCTACTACGCCGCCGGCGCCATCAACCTGGGCCAAGGCAATGGTTTCAGCGAGCCCTTCATCTGGAACTACCTGAGCGAATCTGCCAGCCTTCCCCACCCTGGTTTCCTCTATTGGATGCCGTTGCCCTCATTACTAGCCGCGCCATTTGCCGCCCTTTTCCCCGGCTCCTTCTTCGCGCTCCAATTGCCCTTTGCCATCCTCTCCGCTCTGCTTCCCTGTCTCGCTTACGCCATCGCTTGGCGGACATCTGTGCCTTCAGCGGCTGAATCTTCAGCCAAGCGCCGCCGCGCCTGGGCCGCCGGCCTGCTGACACTCTTCAGCGGCTTCTTCTTCCCCTACTGGACCCTACCGGAGACCTTCGCTCCCTTTGCCCTCTTTGGCGGCCTCGCCCTGTGGCTCTCCGCCACCGGAAGCTCGAAGCCTGAAACCTCAAAACTGAAACTCTTGCTCATCGGCGCCCTGTCCGGCCTGGCCCACCTCACCCGCGCCGACGGGGTCATTCTACTCCCCATCGTCACCCTCGCCCTGCTGCTCAGACCGAATCGTCAGCAACATAATACACCTCACGCTTCACGCTTTACGTTTTACGTTTCACGTTTCACGTTTCACGTTTCACGCCCCCTCATACGTCATGCGTCATGCGTCATTTTCGGCTACTTTCTCGTAATGGCCCCCTGGTTCCTGCGCAACCTCTCCGTCATCAGCGCACCGCTCTCACCCGCTGGCGCGAAGACGCTCTGGCTCACAAATTATGATGATCTCTTCTGCTACCGATGTGACCTCTCACTTCATAGCTACCTGGCCTGGGGCTGGGGCAACATCCTGCGCTCCAAGCTCTTCGCCCTGTGGGTCAACTTCCAGCGCTTCCTGGCCGAGGACTGTTTGATCTTTCTCTTTCCCCTCATACTTGTGGGCCTCTATCGCCTGCGCCGTCGTCCCCCGTTTACACTCGCCCTCATCTATCTCTTTCTCATTTACCTCGCCCACTCCCTAGCCTTCACCTTCCCCGGCCCGCGCGGCGGATTTTTCCACGCCAGCGCCGCGGCCTTGCCCTTCCTCCTCGTCGCTGCGATTGAGGGGCTGGACGCGGCGCTGGGCTGGGCCGCGCGGCGGCGGAGATGGAATCTTCGGCAAGCGCAGATGGTGTTCACCACCGCAGCGGTGATAGCAGCGATGGCCTTGAGCGCCTACGCAGCGGCGGATAAAATCCCCCGTTGGCGGGAGACTGGCGCGACCTATCGCGAGATCGATCATTGGCTGGACGAGAGTAAGATCTCGGAGGACACGATCATAATGGTCGGCGACCCGCCGAGCTTCTGGTATCATACCGGACGCTACGCCGTGGTCGTGCCCAACGAGGATGTGGCGACGCTGCGGGAAGTCGTCGAGCGGCACAAAGTCGAGTATCTATTGCTCGACCGGGACCATCCCGCGCCGCTGACCGCGCTCTACAACGGGGAGGAGAAAGTCGTGTGGCTTCGGGCTGTGACGAACTGGGAGGGGAAAGAGGATCGGTTAATGCTGTACGCTATACGGCGATGAGGGCTTTACTCGAAAAAGGGAAGAGACCCTAAAGGTTTCCGGAAACCTTTAGGGTCTCTCTTGGGATTTGCTTATGGCTCGTAATTCCTGAGCACCAGCGGAAG
>CAZDYW010000411.1:0-2931 GCA_964509655.1 uncultured Anaerolineales bacterium | reverse complement strand
CTTCGTCAAAAGCTAGTGCCCCAACACATCGGCGAAGGTCTCGGCCACCCGGCGCAGGTTATCCAGCCAATCCGGTGCCAGCGGGTCGATGAGCAGCACCTCGCCGCCGATTTCTTCGGCGATGGTCTGTGCTTTCTCAGTGCTGAACTGGGGCTGGGCGAAGATCACGCGGATGTCCTCCGCTTGGGCGCGTTCGACGAGGGCGGCCAGTTCGGCCGCGCTGGGCTCCTGCCCGCCGATCTCGATGGGGATCATCTCCAGGTCATAATCGCGGGCGAAGTAGCTCCAGGAGGGGTGGAAGACCATAAATTTCCGCTGCTCAAGCCCGGAGAGCGTCGAGCGGATGTCGGCGTCCAGCGCGTCGATGTCCTCCAGGAAGCGCTCCAGGTTGGCCTGGTAGGTGGTTTGGTGTTCGGGATCGAGTTGGGCCAGGGCCTCATAAATCGTCCGGGCCTGAATTTTGACCAGGCGCGGCGAGAGCCAGATGTGCGGGTCGGGATGTTCTGGGTCGCCCAGCCGCTCGATGCCCTGGGTGGTATCGACCATCAGCATGTCCGGGTTGGCGGAGGAGATGCGCTCCAGCCAAGCCTGCTCGAAGGGTACGCCGATGCTGACGTAAGCCTGGGCCTTGCTCAGGGCGCGGAGTTGATCCGGCTTAGGCTCATAGGTGGCGGGCGATTCGCCGGGCAGCACCATCACGTTCACCGCCACGTTTTCGCCGCCGATGCGCTCCACGAAGTATTGTTGGGGCAGGATGCTGACCGTGACGTTCAGCACAGCGGAGGAAGTGGGGGGTTCGTCAGGGCCACATCCGATCAGCAGTGTGATTATCAAGGCTACTCCGATGACGCGCCATATCTTCTTCATTTGACTCCTTTTTGGCATATCCACTCTTGCAAGCTAATTCTGAACAAATTGAGGAGCTTACTAGCGACGCTGGCGATAGAGCGTGGGGTCGACCACGTTCGCCATAGCTTCGGCGTCGAGCGCTCCGTCGAAGAAACGGTTGATGGTTCTCACTTGTTCGACCGGGGCTTCCAGGACTTCGTTATAGTTGACATAGATGACGTCGAAGTTAGGCTGCTCTTCTAGCCAAGCCATTACCCGCTCCAGGTGTTTACGGAACAGTGAGGCTATCTCTTCATCGCTTATGGCGTTGCTTTCTTCCCCTCTTCTGACGAGCATTTTTCTCTGGGATGCGAGTATCTCCTCCATTTTCCGGCGCATGAAGACCACTTTGTAGGTGTAGTCTGGGGGCAGATGTTTGAGGAGCTGTGAGATCATTTTGACGACTTTGCCCTCGGCTTGCTCTAGCCAGGCCTTGTCATGCTCGATTTTCTTCACCCGTTCAAACTCATAATAGCCCTTGGGATTATCCTTGTCGGCTTCCCTGATCTTGTCGGTCAGGACTGGGATGCCGCCGTTTTCTAGCATTCGCATCATCATCGACGTGCCGGATCGCGGCAGGCCGGAGACGATTGTGATGCTTTTCTCTTTCATTTTGTTTCACTCCTTCACGTTGGGATGCAAGGCTAGCAGATTGGTTCTCTGTATGGTATCATACAACAATCTAGCTTCTTCAACAAGCCTTTTTCGAGCTTCGGGGGGGTAAAAAGTGGGGTTCTCTTCTCATCGGTGGCGTTTGGCGCTGCCCGTGCTGCTGGCCGGGCTGATTTTGTTTTCTTTGCTGAGCAGTGTCTCAGCTGAGCTGGATGACCACCCTTTATACACGAGCGAGCAAGAGGTTGCTACAGTTATCGCGCGTATCACTACCACAACGCTGGCCTATGAGTTGGCTGGACTGACGGGCGAGCGCCCTGTCACGGTGTCGGGCGGTCTCTATACCATCACTACCCGCAACACCTACTACAGCGATGCCATATCGATGACCACCCGATATGCCTACGAGCGCTTCGCGGACTTCGGGCTGGATGTCGCGTATCATAACTACGTCTGGGAGGGGAAGACGAGGCGCAACGTGGTGGCGGAAAAGGAGGGCCTAATCGATCCAGAGGCGGTCTATCTCCTCGTCGCGCACATAGATGATATGCCAGAGGCGGCCCGCGCTCCTGGCGCTGATGATAACGGCTCTGGCTCCGTCGCTGTATTGACTGCGGCGCAGTTGCTTGCCCGAAGTCACTTTGCACACACGCTCCGCTTCGTGCTTTTCAGCGGCGAGGAGCAGGGGTTGCGCGGTAGTAGCGCCTATGCTGCCGAATGTGCTGCGCTGGGCGACGACATCCGGGGCGTGATCAATCTGGACATGATCGGCTACAATACCGGTGAGCCCGTCTTCAACATCTACGCTCCCAGCGGGGATACAGCGATAGATTTGACCTCACATCAATTGGGCGACTATCTCTCGGATACGGTGGGGCTATATGATCTCGATCTTGTACCGCAGCGGATCGATATTGATACTTATCCCTTGAAGGGCGGAAGCGATCAGTGGAGCTTCCTTGAGCAGGGCTATCCGGCTATCCTGGTGATAGAGGATTATGCCGGGGGGGATCTCACGCCATACTATCACGTTGTTAACGACACGCTCTCCACGCTTGATCTGGATTACTACGCTGATATGACACGCGCCAGCGTGGCTACTATCGCGCACTTTGGTCAGCCACTTCCGACGGGTCTGCTCTCAGGGACAGTTCGCGCCCTGGACACGGGTCAGGAGCTCACCGCTACCATTGAGGCCACGACGACTGGCTATCGACGTTTTTTCGCCACTACGACAGGGATCGGCGCCTATTCCTTGACGCTGCCCGTCGGCAGTTACACCGTCACCGCGCGTCCGGCAGTCGAGGGGTATCAGCCCGCCTCTGTCACCGATGTGCAGGTTATCACCGATACGGTAGTTGCCCGAAGCTTCATTTTGGAGCCTTGGCAGCGATATCGACTCTACTTGGCTTTGGTTATGGGGGAGTATGC
>CAZDYW010000410.1:0-2934 GCA_964509655.1 uncultured Anaerolineales bacterium | reverse complement strand
GAGAATGGAGAATGGAGATTCACTCCTCGAATTTTTCCACCTGATAAACGTAGACCTCCAGATCGCCTTGCCGGTAGGCGTCCGGCGAGAGATTGGCCTTGAAGCAAAGGCGCTGAAGGAACTGGTGCGGGTCCGGCAGTTTCTCCCAGACCTGGGGGAGGAAGGTGGCGCGATGCCAGTCGCGCTCGATGAGCACGCCGTCCACGCCGGGCCGTAGCTTCTCGATCAGATCGTCGGCGCCGTCATATTCTAAGGGTTGGGGGGCGCTGAGGACCGACACCTCGATTTTCAGCTCCTCAACCTCATTTGCCTCCACGGGCGGGAAACGCGGATCGCGGAAGGCGGCCTCCAGCGCGTTCTTGCGCACGTTCATAATCAGCGGCCCCTCCGCCTGAAGCGATCCGATGCACCCGCGCAGTTGCCCCCACTTGGTCAGCGTGACGAAGCTGGCCCCTTCGCGTCGCAAGTTCTCCGATACATCATCAAGATCAACCGGCGGCGGGTTGCGCCCATGCACTTCATGGGCGATGGTTTCCCGCGCCAAGGTCAAAAGTGTCTGTTTTTCCTCTTGTGTTAGAGACATTGCTCCTCCATGTGAAAGTTTGCAGGTTGCAACTTGCAACTTGCAACTTGGTTGGCGCGTCATTGCCGCAGGATGAGCGGCAGGAACAGGCGTGGCTGGGGGTAGTGGAACAACGCCGCGTCGAGGTCGTCGCTCCAATCGTTCGCTTGCACGCGATCCATCATCTCGGCCACGCCCGCGAGCTCGGCGGTCCCATCGGCGCCGGGGAGGTTGGGATAGCTCCATTGAGCAGGCGCGTCCTCATACCAATCGGCGGGCTCCGCATTGGCCGGGTTATCAGGGAAGGCGTCCGGTGACATACCCGCCTGCGCTATATAGACGGGATCGGGGTTCAGCCGCACCCACAGGCCCGCCGTCTCCCGAAAGCCGTCCCATGCCTGGTGAATGTGAGGCTTATCCGGCGCTCCCTGGACGTGATCGTCCTTGGCGAAGACCAACATCACCTTGAGATGAGGCAGCGTGTCGGTCAGCTCATCATAGTTATGCACCGTGGTGCGATAGGGCCAGCTCTCTTTCGTCTCCGTGACGGTCGCCAGATCGCTGGGCCAGGTCTCGGTGAAAGCGCCATTGTCGAGCAGCGCCTGCGTCAATTCCTGGGAGTAGTACCGCTTGTCCCACATAGTGGGAATCTTGGGGCCCAGGACGTGATCCGGCCCGCCATCCACGTCGAAGAAAGGACGCCCATCGGGGTAATCATCGTTCTCCAGCCAGCCCACCGTCGAGTAATCGATACTCAAGGACTTGGAGGTGTAATCCGAGGGGTAGACGTAGTAAGGATTGAGGACGTGACCGGCGTCGGTCATATATCCCGCCTCCAGCGACGAGAGCGCCGGGATGGTCGGATTCTCCCGCCCCACGAAGTACTTGATCTGCGACAGTTGATCCCCGTGATAGCATAACACGTTCGTGCCGGCGATGCCCTGATGAGAGAAGGCGAACACGCCCACGTTATCCGTCAAGGGGGTGGTGGCGAGCAGGTCGTCGATGTAATATCCATCCACGTCGGGGATGGCGCCGAAGCTGAAGCGGATCACGTCGCGGAGCGCGGCGATGCACTGCGGCCCGCCGTGGTCATACACGCCCTCGCTGGCATACCCGGTTTGGAGGTCCTCCTCGCCGGGCGAGATATAGGAGACCTGGATGGCGCCCAGCTCGGTACTCTCCAGTTGATTGGGCGGGCCGAAGCCGCTGTGATAGGTGAAGAAATTGCAGACGTTGACCACGACCGGCGCGCCCTCCGGATAGCGAGGCGTCTCCGGCGTGCGCAGTCGCACCGCGATGCGCCCGACGCCGGGCGATTGGACGTAGGTGAACTTCGTGTCGCCGGCCTCGGTCTTCTCGACCTCGTGGTAGAGCAGTCGATTGGGCTGGGAGTCATATTCATCCCGCCAGATTCCGAGCACCTCATCCAACCCAACCCACTCGATATTTCCCGGCCCATTCTTGCGCTCAAGCAAATCCTCCTCGAATTCGGCTATGAACCCCGGAGCGGCAAGATCGCCCTGGCTGATGAAGATGGAACAAGTGTGGATCTTGTCGGGGTCTAGCTCACCGTCCTGCTGAAGCTGGAGCAGCTTGTCGAGCCCCGCCCAGGTGCCGGTATAGCGTCCGATGGCGGGCTTGGGAGCGTCATCGTCGTGCGCGAGGTAATAGTAGCGGCTCATCGGCTTCCAGATACCGGAGACGTACAGGTGTTCCTCCCCAGCGTGACCGGCGGTCGCTCCGCCCCACATGGCCTCCGCCTCCCAGGTGTATGTGGGATAGACAGTGCCCGTTATCGGTTCCCAGAGGCGCTCCAGGATCGAATCCTCCACGGGGGAGACGACCACGCCGCCGGAAATGCCGGAAGGCTCGACGCCCGTCATCTCAATTTCGTAGGCCACGTCGGCGCGATTGTAGAGCGTCGCGTGGGCGTGCGGGTCGATCTCGAAGCCGAGATCCTCGTAGAGGTAGCGCATGACGTTCTTCCCGTTCGTTTCCGGCGTGCCAGTATCAAACTTCGACACCGCCTTGGGGAAGGGCCAGTCCGGCTGGTAGTTGAACATAGCTCCGTTCTCGTGGAGCAAGTCGGCCAACTGGACCAGTTTTTCACGGGTGGAAAGAAAAAGTGTCTCATTTTGATGGTAAAGGGGTTCCTCCTCATGGTGCAGGACGATACTGACGTAGATCGGCGGCTGGGCTTCGGCGCTGATCGGAAACACTGACGGCGCACTCAATGATTCTACTGCTCGCGTCATTGGACCGCCGGTCAGCAGTATCGGCAGTAACAGGGCAATAATCCCTAATCCGTTGAATGCTCTTCGCTTGTTAATTTTAACCTCCTCTTTAGCCGATGTGAACTTGCCAACTTG
>CAZDYW010000409.1:0-2938 GCA_964509655.1 uncultured Anaerolineales bacterium | reverse complement strand
CTAGCGAGAATGTTATGTCAGAAAAGATAGAAATTCACACCATCGGCCACAGCGACCACGCCACGGAGGAGTTCATCGATCTCCTGCGCCGGTACGAGATAGCCCTGGTGGTGGACGTGCGCAGCCAGCCTTACAGCCGCTGGACCCCGCAGTTCAACCGCGAGACGCTGAAGCGTGATCTGGAGGAGGTCGGAATCGCCTATCGATTTATGGGCGATCTGTTGGGCGGACGGCCATCTGATCCGGCGCTCTATGAGGGCGGCGGCGAGCGGCCCGATTACGCGCGTATGGAACAGACGCCCGCTTACCAGAGAGGCATCGACCGCTTGCTCGATTTGGCTCACGCCGAGCGCACGGTCGTGATGTGCAGCGAGGGCGACCACCGGCACTGCCATCGCCATCTGCTCGTCACCCAGACGCTGCTCTCGCGCGGCGCCCAGGTGATCCACATCGAGCCCGACGGCGGCGCAGTCGAGGGCCAGCCCATCGGGCAGCAATTATCCCTATTTTGACCTATGCCAGGAGAGCTATGACAGACATTTACACCATCGGTTACAAACGGAAGCCGCTTTCCACCTTTATCGGCCAGCTGCGCGAGGCCGGCGTGGATGTGGTGGTCGATATTCGGCTGCGCAACACATCCCATCTGCTCGGTTATGCCAAGAAGGACACGCTGGAGTTCTTGCTGCGCGAGGGATTCGGCATAGCCTACGAGCACCATCCCGAACTGGCTCCCACGGCGGAGATACTGGACGCTTACCGTGAGGACGGCGATTGGATTGGCTACGAGATAGCCTTCCTGCCGCTGCTGGAAAGGCGCTCCGCCGAGGATGTCGGGCGTGAGCTGTTGGAGCGCTATCAAACCCTCTGTCTCCTCTGCGCCGAGGAGACCGCTGAGCGCTGCCACCGCCGCCTGGTGGCCGAGTATTGGGCCGAGCGCTTGCCTGGTCTGAACGTGATTCATCTTTAGCCCGACACGGAGGGAACATGCCACCTCAAGAAGTTCTCATCCTGGCGATGACCAAAATGCGCACCGGCATCTGCACCGCCGGCTTCACGCTTGATCCCGACCCGGTCACCGGGCTGCGTTGGGTGCGTCCCGTGCGCGACTTCGATACCCTCCACCGGGGCGATATGAGCGATGTGGATGGGCGCCTGGTGCAGTGCTGTGATGTCGTCGATCTGAACCTGATCGAGCCGCGCCCTGAACCACCTCACGTCGAGGACTGGCTCACCGATTTCGTTCATCACCGCCCGAAGCTCCTGCGCCGCCTGGAGGGGGAGAAGCGGGCACAGTTTTTTCCCCACTACCTCGACCGTGCTCCGGAGGATGTGCTCATAAACCACACTCGCTCTCTCTGCTTGGTGCAGCCGGAGCGGGTCTGGGCATTTTTCCGCTTGGATTCTTACTCCGGCAAGTACGAGGCACGGATGGGCTTCTCCTTGGAGGGCGATGTCAATCACCCTCGCGCACTCAGCCGGCGAGGCGTCTCTGTCACCGATTTGAAGTGGCGGGCCCTGGGCCGCGCCTGGTTGGGGGAGGATGGCGGGAGCTTGACGCTGGAACACGACGATCTTTTCGAGCGGCTGAACATAGATTCGCTTTACCTGGCCCTGGGCCTGAGCCGCAGTTGGCAGGGGGAATACTGGCCCCTGGTCATCGGCGTGCATGCTGTGCCGGAGATTCCCTCTCCCCCTTGGGGAGAGGGTTAGGGTGAGGGGGAATCTTTGAGGAGCAAAAAAGATGACCAAGAAACAGAAGCAATCTCACCAGCCATCACACCAGCCATCATCGACCGCGCACGCGAGTTGCGCCGGAAACAAACACCGGCCGAGAAAGAGATGTGGGGACATTTGCGTAACCGGCAGCTTTTTGGCTTCAGATTCCGTCGCCAGCACCCAATTGGCTCTTTCATCGTGGATTTCTATTGTGCCGCTTGTCGGCTGGTGGTGGAGATTGATGGCGATTCGCACGCCGAGCAAGTGGAATATGACAGTGAGCGGACAGCTTGGTTAAGTGAGCAAGGCTATCGCGTGATCCGCTTCACCAATCGAGATGTTATTCATCGACTGGAGGGAGTCTTGGAAGTTATACTGAGTGAGTGTGAAAGGTTGAGTTATTCCCCCTCACCCCAACCCTCTCCCCAACGGGGAGAGGGAGCTTCCCCCCTTTCCTCAGCGGGTAGAGGGAACGGCAGTGAAGGGGATATACTGAGCGAATTAACCCTTTCAACCCAACAAGTTCTTAATCTCCATCACCACAACCGCAGCCGCTTCCTCAACTTTCTCCTGCGCTGGGAGCACATCGACGCGCTCCACGCTTGCCTCGATGTGCTCATCCCCCAGAACCCCACTCTGGTCTCCCTGCGCGATTTGCAAGTGAAGGCATTCTTGGCACAAGGGCGCCCCGCCGATGGGTTGCCCGTCATAGAAGAGCGCCTTCAAAAACGTGAATCCTTCCCCGCCCGCGCTCTCCTGGCCCGCGTTCGCCTGGCACTTGGCGACACGAACGCAGCCCGGCGCATCGTCCTCGCGATGACCGATGAACGGGAGGATAGCGCGTTGGCCTGGAGCCTGCTGGGCGAGATCGAGCTGGCTGGCGGCGACGAGCATGCCGCATTGGACGCCTATCGCCGCTTGCACGAACTTTATCCCCACAGCCGCGCTTATTTGCTGGGGATGGCCGAGCTCTACCGCGTGCGCGGCGATCTGGTGACCGCCAGCGGTTATGCGGTGCAGTTGCTGCGGCAAGCCGATGTGGATAACCCGCTTTCTATCTACAATCTGCGCCAACTGCGCGATTACTTCCAATTCAGCGGCGAGACCACCCGCGTCGCCGAACTGGAGGTGGAGCTGGCCCGCCGCTATGCCGACGAACTGGACGATCTGCGCGAGCACCTCTCACCGGATTATGCCCCTGCGCCTGAACCCACAGCGC
>CAZDYW010000408.1:0-2940 GCA_964509655.1 uncultured Anaerolineales bacterium | reverse complement strand
CGTTCGACAATTACCCGGTCGCGCCGGACTACCTGCCGCGCGGTGAGATCGTTCCCACCGAAAGGGAATAGAGCAATATGCACATCAACGGGGTCGAAATCGAGGACACCTTCGCCGAGGCGTTCGATATGTGGGGGTCACGACTGATCATCACAGCAGCGGACCACAAATGGGCGCGCATCGCTGCCCAGGAAGCGACTGGTTTCGCCACCTCGGTCATCGCCTGCGGCGCCGAGGCCGGGATTGAAAGAGAGCTTCCCCCCTCGGAAACGCCCGACGGACGGCCGGGCGTCAGCATCCTCATCTTCACGATGGGGCCCAAGGGTATGCAAAAGGAATTGATGAACCGCATCGGTCAGTGCATTATGACCTGCGCCACAACGGCCTGCTTCAACGGCCTGGAGGTAGGCGATAAGACAGTCAAGATTGGTGGAAAACTGCGCTACTTTGGGGACGGGTACCAGATCAGCAAGCGGCTGGAGGGACGGCGGCTCTGGCGTATCCCGGTGATGGAGGGGGAGTTCGTGGTCGACGAGGCCATCAATATCCAGAAGAGCATCGGCGGGGGAAATTTCTTCGTGCTGGGCGAAAGCATCGGAGAGACACTGGCGGCCGCTGAAGCCGCGGTGAGTGCTATGTCCAAAGTGAAAGACGTGATATTCCCTTTCCCAGGGGGCATCGCTCGCAGCGGCAGCAAGACAACCTCAAAGTACAGCTTCCTGCGGGCTTCGACCAACGACGCATACTGCCCCTCGCTCCGCAGCCAGATCGAGAGCGCCTTGCCAGAAGGCGTCAACTCGGTTTTGGAATTGATCATTGACGGCTTGAGCGCCGATTCGATCCGCGAGGCAATGCGCCTGGGGATCAAAGCGGCCTGCCAACCTGGCATTGTGCGCATCTCGGCCGGAAA
This sequence comes from uncultured Anaerolineales bacterium, assembly GCA_964509655.1. GTDB lineage: Bacteria > Chloroflexota > Anaerolineae > B4-G1 > B4-G1 > CAZANJ01. The sequence goes on along the minus strand of CAZDYW010000408.1, from coordinate 2,030 downwards.
TTACGGCGGCACGTTGGGCCAATACCAATTTCATCTGCGCGAACTGGTGGAGTAGAAATGGAGGATGGAGAATGCAGAACGCTGTAACCCTGCGCATGAAAGAATCTACTACCATCCCCATTGAAGCTGACAGCGTAACGCCCGATAACTTCATCGGCCGCAGTCAGACTGAGATCGAGAAACTGCCAGCTTTCTACGGGCGGCGGCACGTGACGCTGGGCGATCTGTTCATCATAGAAGGGGAAGCTTCCCAGAACATCATCCTAGAAGGGAAGTTGAGCCACGTCAAGCGCGTCGGTCAGAAGATGAGCCACGGGCGGATTGTGGTTCGCGGCGACGCTGGGATGCACCTGGGCGCACAAATGAGCGGTGGCGAGATAGTGATCCACGGTAGCGTGAGCGCTTGGACCGGGGCGCAGATGTATGGCGGCACGATTCGCGTCCATGGCGATGCCGGCCCGATGCTCGGCGCGGCCTACACGGGCGAGAAGCTGGGCATGCGTGGCGGCGTCATCATCATCGACGGGGACGTTGGCCCCCGCGCCGCCGAGCGTATGCGCCGCGGCCTCATCATTGCACAGGGCGATCTGGGAGATTTCGCCGGCGTGCGGATGATCGCCGGTTCACTCTTCACCTTCGGCAAGCTAGGCGCCCGACCCGGCGCGGGGATGAAGCGCGGGACGATCCTGACTATGAAGGGACTGACCGATGACATGCTGCCTACGTTCCGCCATTCCTGCATCTGCGAAAGCCCGGTCTTTCTGCGCTATTACTTGCATCGCCTCCGCGCCTGGGGGCTGCCGATCTTAGATGACTGGATTGAGGGGCGCTATCAGCGCTACACTGGCGATGCCACAACCATTGGCAAGGGAGAGATTTTCGTCTATAACGGCCCCTAAACTCCGTCCAGGTTCAGACGGACGCGGGTCGGCGCAGAAGGAGGCAGATTGACTTGAAGGTCGGCATCATCGGACATGTAGGGGGCTGGCACGCGAAGACCCTGCAGAAGGCACTGGCCCAACGTGGCATCACAGCCCCCTTTTTTGATATCACGCAGTTGACGGCGCGGCTGACGGCGCGACCCTGGCTTGTGGCTAATGGCGACACAGGAGAGCCGTTAGAGAATTACGACGTCATCTTCGTGCGCCTGATCCCCGGCGGATCGCTGGAGCAGGTTATATTCCGCGTCGACGCGCTCCATCGGCTGGAGAATGCGGGCGTGCGTGTCATCAACTCGCCCACGGCCATCGAGCGCAGCGTAGATAAGTACTACACCTCGACGCTGCTGGAGGACGCCGGGCTGCCCACGCCGCGCGCCATCGTCGCCGAGCAGTTCGACGACGCGCTGGACGCCTTCCACTCGCTGGGCGGCGACGTGGTGGTCAAGCCCATCTTCGGCTCGCTGGGGCGCGGGATGACGCGCGTCTCCGACCCCGATGTCGCCTACCGCGTCTTCCGTGCGCTGGAGCTGGGCCGCTACATCTACTACTTGCAGGAGTTCATTCCCCACGACCAACAGGACATCCGCGTCTTCGTGATCGGCGATGAGGCCGTGGCCGCGATGGTGCGCCGCGGCAATTCTTGGAAGACGAACGTGGCCCAGGGCGCCAAGACAATTCCGCTCCCGCTGAATGATCGATTGTGCAATCTGAGCCTCCGCGCGACGCGAGCCATGGGCGCCGACTACGCCGGCGTCGATCTGCTGCCACTGAAAGGCGACGGCTACACCGTGATCGAAATCAACGGCATCCCCGGCTGGCGGGGCTTGCAGGGCGCGACGGGGATCGACATAGCCGACCGATTGGTGGGTTATGCATTAGGAAGTAGGGAGTAGGGAGTGAATCGGAAGCGGGTTGAGGCTGGGCCTACTGGAGGTCAGCGCCGTGGCGATCGTGCTGGCTATGCGCGGCGCAACTCGAAAGACCCCGGGGGAAAGCATAGCCAGCGGGCTTTCGATGCAGTTCACTTGGTGTCCATTTGTTTTTCCTTCCCGAAAGCTACCTCTTCAGTAGCTTTCGGGAAGTTATAGT
>CAZDYW010000407.1:0-2941 GCA_964509655.1 uncultured Anaerolineales bacterium | reverse complement strand
CGAGGACGGCTACAGCGTGCGCCTGACGGTGCGCAACTCCTGCGGCGAGGCGACTGTCGCCGGGCGTGTGGGCAATCCCGTCATCTACCTCCCGCTGGTAGTGCGCAACTTCGTGCCGCCCACACCGGCGAGCATCGACGCACTGGAGAGCAACAGCCCGGTCGACCTGGGCGAGCCGATGTACTTCACCGCCACGGTCAGCGGAGATGAGCCCATCACCTACACCTGGGACTTCGACAATGACGGCACGCCGGAGCAAAGCGGGGTGGGGCTGGATACGATCAGCTACACCTACGCCACGACAGACACCTTCACCGTCGCGCTGGACGTGGAGAATGAGTACGGAGATGATAGCGCGACGCTCGATGTCACTGTGGAGCAGGCCTTCACGGCTGCGAGCATCACCGAGGTGACCAGCGACAGCCCGGTCGACCTGGGCGAGCCGATGCACTTCACCGCCACGGTGGAGGGTACCGAGCCGATCACCTATAGTTGGGACTTCGACGGCGACGGCACGCCCGATCAGAGCGGCACCGATCTCGCCACGACCACCTATACCTACACCACGAGCGGCTTGAAAGTGGTAGTCCTGGAGGTGGAGAATGCCTGGGGCGACGACAGCGAGCAGATTGTGGTGGAAGTCAACGCCACGAGGGCTGGCCTGATCGGCCCGCTCTACAGCGCCATTCCCGCATCCGAGGCTATCGTCGCGGCGGAGGCGTTTGACGAGCCGCAAGGCTGAGTTTATCTGAGACCCTAAAGGTTTCTGAAAACCTTTAGGGTCTTGTCAGCAGAAGTAAAAAGCCCTCTCGCCAGAACTATGGCGGGAGGGCTTTCTTGCAATTTACGGGTTACGGATTGCACAACCTCAAACCATCAACGCGTGGATTTCCTCCAACATCATTGGGGCCACCGTCAGCACCCTGAGCGGCTCGGAGTGGCGGCGCACCTCGACGCGCACCGCTGGCTCGTCCCGTCCATCGGAGTAACGGGCCGTGATCCGGGCCGCCAGCTCAAGCTCCTCCTCTGTCGGCTCCCCCATCATCAACGTCATCGGGCCAGGATGATCTATCGTCGTGAGCAGGACGTTCCCCGCGCTCTGGCTCTCGATGTAATCATTCTCCCCCTCGTGGCGCCCGACGACGACTCTGCGCCCAGAAGGCAGACGTAATTGCCGTCCAATCGAGAGCAAGAAAGCTCGCTCGGTGGTCAAAGCTTCCTCTCCCTCATGCTCCAGAAAATCGCGCAGGCGGCGGGAGTAGGTTTTGTCGATCAGATAACAACAGCCGCCGGATGGCTGGGGGTAATCCGTGATGCCGAACTCCTCTGCCAGGGCCATCTGCGGCTTGCGGCTCCTCCCGCTGATGGCGTAGAGCTTATCGCGCTCCACCCAGCCGCGCCGCTCAGGCACGGTTGGCTCGAGCAGCTTGGCTGATAGTGGACGAAGTAAGTAGCCCTCAAGCCCGCTCTCCCGCTCGACGATATCGAGCGTGGGGCGCATCTGGCTCTTGGGGCGCTGTCCGCTCACCTCGCCGGTGAAGACGAAGTGATGGTCATGCTCCTCCATCCAGGCTTTGGCCTGGCGCAGCAGGAAGATGCGGCAATCGACGCAGGGGTTCATCCCAGAGCCGTAGCCGTGCCTGGGATGGAGCACCACGGGCAGATAAGACTCGGAGACATCGATGACGATCAGCTCTAGCCCCAGCATGGCGGCGGCGCGCTCCGGGTCGGATGGGCCGGCCGGTTCGCGCCCGGTGATGCGGTTGCGCCTGGCGTAGGAGAAGCCGGTGCGGAAATGAAGCGCTGTGACCTCGATTCCTTGCTCCAACATAATCCGGGCGGCCAGAATGCTATCCAGCCCGCCCGACATCATCCCTACCGCCTTGATGTTTTCCTCTCTTGCTCTTGAATTTCTCATAGGGGTATGGAAGCAGCCTTTACCGCCCCCCCAAGAACCGAAACTCCAGCGAGGGCGCCCCGGCCCAGCTCAGGACATCCTCCATGGTCGGCATCGACGAACGGCCCTGAAAACCGTAGAGCATCTCGAAGAAAGTGAGCGTGGGGCTCAGCTCGATCACACTAGGCTCGCCCGCGATGCCGCCCAGTTCGCCGGCCTTCTCGATGGCCTCATCCGATGAGCCCACCGCGTCCACCAGCCCCAGATCCAGCGCCTGCTGCCCGGTGTAGACCCGCCCATCGGCCAGCTCGCGCACCTGCTCCGGCGGCAGATCACGCGCCTCAGCCACGACCGCCACGAAGTCCTCGTAGACCTGGTCAATGATGGTCTCCCAGATCGCCTTTTCCTCCTCCGTCATCTCGCGGAACATACTGCCGATGTCCTTCTTCGGGCCGGAGGTGATCACCAGCGCGTCGACGCCGACCTTGTCCAGCAATTCCTCCGCGTTGAGGAACTGGCTGATAACGCCGATGGAGCCGGTCAAGGTGTCGGGGTGGGCCATCACGTGATCGCCGCCGCAGGCGATGTAGTAGCCGCCGGAGGCCGCTGTGTCGCCCATCCAGACCACGACCGGCTTCTCGAAATCGAGCAGGGCGCGGTAAATCTCGTCGGAGGCGACCACGCTGCCGCCGGGGCTGTTGACGCGCACCACGACGGCCTTGATGGCCGCGTTGGCGGCGGCTTGCTCCAGCATATCATTCACCCGACCGGGGGTGATAACTTGCTGTGCGGGATACTCCGGTAGCGTGCTCATAATAGTACCGTTGAGGGGAATCACGGCCACGGAGTCGCCCAGCCCCGCCGTGGACGCTGGCTGATTCGCCAGCCGACCCAACGCGCTCGTCGTGAGCAATCCCACCCCCACACAACTGAAAACCGGGAGAATAAACCCCAGGATGAACGCCAGAAATATCCATAAAATGGAACGATCTTTCACTTGTTCCCTCCTAAACTCGTCATTTTTCATTTTTCAATTTGTCATTT
>CAZDYW010000406.1:0-2944 GCA_964509655.1 uncultured Anaerolineales bacterium | reverse complement strand
GGTTTAAGGGCCGCTCAGCAGCCAGGAGGGATAGGGCGTCGCAGTAGACGTCGGCGTAGGGGTCTGGCAAAAACGGGCTTTCTCCAGGGCGACGATGTACTCGGAGGGATGCGCACCGATGGATTCGGCATAGCTCAGCGCTATCTCTGCGTCCACGCAGCGTCCCACTTCCAAGTAGGTCTGCCCCAGAGCGCTGAAAAGCTCAATGATGGGACGGTCAGTGTGCAGTGACAGAGTATTGTCGCCGTTCTGCGTCAACATTCGCGCCGTCTCGAATGCCGTGACCGCACTCGACCATTCGTGCTTCGCTTCGTATATGCGACCAAGCGTGAACCAGAGCAAGGCTGGCGAGTCGGAGGATGAGTTGATGGCCTTGACCAGGGTAGCAGCCGCAAACTTGGGCACGTCCAGTTCCAGGTTAGCCCAGGAGCGATAGTAATGACGCAGCGGATCGTCGGGATGTGCATCGCTGTACTCACGGCTCAGCACCAGCATGTAGGGCGCATCCTCGGTGGAACGTGCGAGCAGCCAACGGGAGCGGAAGGTATCCTCGCTCAAAGTTGGGTCCATCTCTAGCGCCCGGTCCAGTGCCTTCAGCGCCTCCTCTGCGCGGCCCATTCGGCGCAGCGTCTCGCCGCGCAGGGCGTAAGCCTGAGCCGTGGGATCGATCTGTAGCGCGGCGTCAGCGTCGACCAGCGCCTGGTCGAGCTCACCCAACCCCAGGTAAACCGTGCCCCGTGCCACGTAGAGCGGTGCGGAATCGGGCTGGCGCTCAATCGCCCAGGTGAAGGATTGCAAAGCGCCCTCGGCGTCGCCCGCTCCCTGGCGGCTCAATCCCTCTTCGTAGTAAGAACGCGCGGCGATGGCGAAAGGAGTAGCCGTCGGCGTCGGCGTGGGGGCTCGTGTCGGCAATCGCTGCGGCGTCAGCGTCACCGGGGCCGGCTGAGAGGCGCAGGCCACCAGCAGAATCAAGAGCAGCGGGCAGAGGCCGATCCCGCCCCAATTCTCAATTCTCAATTCTCCATTCCCCATTCCGCATAGGCCGGCAATCCTCCGGCACCCTCGGCAGCCTTGACCGCACGCACGATAGCCGCTGCCACGGCCTCCGCCGCATACGCGCCGATCAGGTTGACATCGGCGGGAATTTTCCTGCGCCCCAAAGCCAGCGCGAAGATTGTGTCGCCGTCGAACATAGTGTGGGCCGGGCGGACGGCCCGCGCGATGCCATCTTGCGCCATCTGGGCCACCTTGTTCACCTCCTCCTTGGAGAGCGGCGCGTTGGTCGCCACCACACCGATGACGGTGTTGGAGGCAAAGCGCAGGGCCGCCTTGCCGACGAAGCTGCGCATCACGTCCAAAGTGTTGGCTAACTCGTCGGAGCGAAGCTTTCGCGCCCCGGCCAGAATCGCGCCCGTTTCCGGATCGACGATGTCGCCCAGCGCGTTGACCACGACCAGCGCTCCGACCATCAATCCCCCGCCCAGCGAGATGGAAACGCTGCCCAGGCCGGATTTCATCGCCCGCTTGATGCCCAGAATCTTCCCCACCGAGGCGCCCATCCCGGCCCCCACGTTCCCCTCAAGCACCGAGCTGTGCTTCCCCTCGCCGGCGTCCTGGCAAGCGGCGTAACCCATCGCCGCGTCCGGGCGCACGTCAGGATCGCCCAGTTCCAGGTCGAAGAGCACGGCGGCGGGAACGATGGGCACCTTCGCCACGCTTGCATCGAAGCCCACTCCCTGTTCCTCCAGATAGCGCATCACACCGTCAGCCGCGCTCAGCCCGAAGGCGGAGCCGCCGGTCAGGAGCACAGCGTGGACCTCCTCTACCATGTGCATAGGACGCAGCAAGTCGGTCTCGCGGGTGCCGGGAGCGCCCCCGCGCTGATCGACGCCGCCGACCGCGCCCGTTTCACAGAGCACGACGGTGCAACCTGTGAGCGCTTCCCGGTCGGCGGCGTGGCCCACGCGAATGCCGGATACGCCCGCGATGTTTCCGGTGATCTTCACGATATGGAGCCTCCCTGGAGATTTAGCTTTATCTCAACTGATTCTTAGCAGTAGCGCAAAAGTCACCCCGTTGTATATCGCTCCTGGCGGATGTGCCGTCCGGCGCGAGCAGAACGGGGTTACTTTCGCTCCAGTGCGATTCTTACCTTGGAGCCAACTTCCAGACGTGGCAAGATTTGTAGTGAACTTGGCGCAGTGAACATTCTTCAGGTCCAGTGGATACATCTTGCTTGTTCATAACTCTGAATTTACAAACCCCATATGCATAGTACGGACAGCCCACACCGTTCCTGTTTGGAGAAACCATAAGCCTCTCGAGTGTAGTGCGGTGTCCCTGACTTGTCAACCAAGCGCTAGGAAACGTTCTCTTGAGTATCCTTTTTTCCTCACCTATGAATGTCCTGCGCACATCAAACGGTAGATCATTAGCCATTACCAGTGCGCCCTTAATGTTTTTATATACGTAGGGGTCACCAGCACGAAACGCACGCAGTAATGAGGCTATTGCCGATTCACCAATCTGCATCAGAGCTTTCGCAGCTGACTCGCCCACGCTGTAATCCTTTAGCATAACAACGAGCGGTTCAATGGCACGAGTATCGCCGATTCGACCCAAAGCCTGGACTGCCGCTACTTTCTCTCCGTACTGCCCCTTTGACTCTAACATAGCGATGAGCGGTTCAACGGCGCGAGCGTCGCCGATTTGACCTAGAGCCTCTGCCGCTCCCTTAAAATTCTTCTTCTGCAGTGCGGCGATGAGCGGCTCGACAGCGGGCTCGCCAACTTCGACCAGCGCTTGAATAGCCCGTTGGCGGACATCATAATCATCATAGTCTAGAGTTTTGATCAGCTTTTTTACATTTCCCTTCGCTTTCAACGCCTCAACATCGGGTGGACCAAATAACCCTTGCAAGAATGACATTATACGTCCTCCTTTC
>CAZDYW010000405.1:0-2944 GCA_964509655.1 uncultured Anaerolineales bacterium | reverse complement strand
TTTTTTTGCAGGGCGACCACAGAGGGATCGCCCCTACAATCGTACACGCCAGCTTATGCTGAATTCGCCACCGGCAAGTAGACGCTGAAGGTCGTGCCCAGGCCCACGTCACTTTCGACCAAGATTTTTCCCCCTAGTTGTTCGATGACCTGCGCACATGCCGGTAGGCCCAACCCCGTCCCGCCATGGCCTCCCTTTGTAGTGTAGAAAGGCATCCAGATTTTATCGATCTCCTCATCCGGTATGCCAACGCCGTTGTCGATAACGTCCACCACGACGAAATCGGGCTCATCGGCCTCGCGAGCCCAGATGAACAATTTCTTCTCCTCGACTCCCCTCATCGCCTCCCAGGCATTCTTGACGAGGTTAGTAAAAACGCGATCCAATTGAATTTTGTCGGCCCGCACCGGGCTCAGGTCGGGGGCGAAAATGGTTTGCACAACTTCATCCCCTATGCCCATCGACGAGACCACATTTTCCAGCAAATCGGGCAAGAGGACAGCCTCGATCCGGGACTGGCGGGCCGGGCCGATGAGGTCCTCCTTGATGTTGAGGATGGCCTGGGCGCTATTTTCGATGATCTCCAGATCCTCCAAGATGGATTCGACGGTCAATATCTTGCGCAGGCGCTCCAGAGGCCAAGCTTCCAGATCATCCTCGATATTCTCCAAATCTGTGCCACGGGCGGATAGATCATCAGTGGCCCAACGCAACATCTGGGCGAAAGGGTGCTCGCGCAAAGCGGGCGAGGCTTCCTTCAGCAAGGCGTCGGCCATTACGAGATAACTTGTCAGATCCTCCGTGATGCGCGCCACGCTGCCGGGGATGGGAGCGGCCTTATTGCCCACCCAATGGATCGCCTCGCCCGTGGTAGCGGCGATAGCGCGAAAGGTTCGCGTTCGCATCAACTCTTCGTGGGCAGACTCCAAGTCTTTGAGCAAGCGGGCATTGTTGATGGCAACCGCCAATTGATCGGCCATAGATTGCAAACTGGTGATGTCGTCATCGTCGAAGGCGGCCGCCTCTGTACTCTGCACCGTCAAAGCACCGATGACCTCATCGCCCACGACCAAGGGCAAGGCCATCTCGGAGCGGGTGTGCGGCAAATGGGGGTTCTTGAAGTAAACGGGCTCCGCGCCCACATCCAGGGCGATACGCGCCTCCCGCTGACCGGTGGCCGCGCCGATCATAGATTCGCCGCCCACCCTGAGCTTGTGCCCCTCGGCGAGCATAGCCTTCCCAGGCTCGCCCCGCCCGGCACGCAGCACGGCCCACTCGCCCGGCTCGTCGGGCAGCGTTTTATCCACCAGAAAGACGCCAGCGTAGTAAAAGTCAAACTCGTCACAGAGCACATCGACGGTGGTACTCAACAAAGTGTCCAGCTCCAGGATGGAGGTCAAAATGCGCCCGACCTTGGCCCCGGCCCTTAAGAGCCGCGCTTGACGCCGCGCTTTTTCCAGCAACTGCACATTTTCCTGAACTTGCTCCTCCAGCCGAGCGACCAGTTTTTCCTGGTAGGCCCGGCGGAAGCTGTCATCGTCCAGCTCCTCGCGCTTGCCGGAGAGGTAAGTATCGACCTGCTCGATGAATTTGTCCGGATCGATGGGCTTGGAGAGGTATCCATCACAGCCAGCGGCGAGGGCGCGTTCACGAACGTGCGCGGTGACATCGGCCGTCAGCGCGACGATGGGCACGTTTGACATGAGGGATTTGAGGCGCGTGGTCACTTCATACCCATCAAGATGGGGCATGTGGAGATCGACGAGGATCAGGTCCGGCCGCGCCTCTCGTGCCACTTCAATGGCGTGCAACCCCTCTTCGGCCTCCAAGACATCGTAGCGAGAGGAGAGCAGTCGTCGAACCAACAAGCGCACATCTGGGGTATCGTCGATGCACAAAACTTTGGGACGCTCTTTCGCTTGCTGCATACGTATGAATTATAGTCCGACTCAATTCTTTCACAAGTGAGCAGCGGCTGTGATTTCACTCTTTTTAGCCGCCCGGTCGCTCAGCCGCAAGAGGAAAACGCCGATGAGGGTCAAGGCGCCGCTCAAGATCTGGGGGAGGGTCAAACGTTCGCCCAGAAAGATGAAGGCCTGAATAGCCGTCATCACCGGCTCCAAGGTGACGATCAGGTTGGCCGTGGTGGTCGGCAGATAGGTCAAGCTGACTGTGTAGAGGCCGTAGCCGCCCAGCGTGGGGCCGATAGCCAGCGCGAGAATCACGCCCCATCCCAGGGCGGCTTCGGACCAGCCGCTCGGCCCTTCTGCCAGCGGATGCGACAGCCAGAAAATAGTGGCTGGGCGCTGAGCCAAGAGCAGGAAAGCCGACCCAAAGGCAAAAGTGTAAAGGGTAGCCGTCCAGGGGTTGATGTTGCGGTTGGAAGAAATCTTCCCCAGAAAGCTGTAGACGGAGAAAACCATACCGGTGGACAGGCCAGTAATGATGCCGAAGGGATTGACTTGCCAATTGGAGCGATCATAAGCGCCGGATGCGAAGACGCAGCCGATGAGGCTGAGGATGATGGCCGCGATCTTGAGCAAGTCCAGCCGCTCGCCCCAAGCAATCCTTCCGATCAAGGCGGTGAAGGCCGGCGAGATGTAAATCAGCAGCGTCGCTATGGAGGCGCCGTTAAGGGCCACGGAGAAGGTCCACAGCGTGTTAAAGATCGCCAGGACAAATCCGTAGAGGATGAAAAACTTCAGATGGGGGCGCTCCAGGTGGAGCAGTGGACGGGCCAGCAAAAAGAGCGCCAGGAGGAGCGTGAGCGTCACCAGAAGATCGCGCCAAAAAGCGAGCACCATCGGCGGCATATCAAAACGGATGGTCAGGTAGCTGATGAAGACCGCCGAGGCCGACCAGGCAGCGGTGCCGATGAAGGCGATAAGATAGCCACGAAGAGGGGGAGTTTCTTTCATATTGATCCAACCTGTTGCTCTCATCA
>CAZDYW010000404.1:0-2966 GCA_964509655.1 uncultured Anaerolineales bacterium | reverse complement strand
AAGTGCGAGAGATGGGGCAAGACATAAATTGACCGCTTTGAGTTTATGGTTACGCGAGGGGAGGGGCTGTGGGTAAAATAAAGGTTATGTTAGTTGAGGACCACGTTCTGGTACGGGAGGGGACAAAGGAGCTTTTGGACCATGAGGAGGACCTAGAGGTCGTAGCTGAGGCCGGCGATGGGGAGGAAGCTGTGCGGCTTGCTTCCAGCAAAAAACCCGACGTGGTCATAATGGATATTGCCATACCAAAGCTCAATGGCATCGAAGCGACCCGGCAAATAAAGGATGACCATCCGGAAATCGCCGTGCTGGTGCTCACCGCTTATGATGATGACCAGTATGTCTTCGCTTTCCTGGAGGCCGGTGCCGCCGGTTATCTGCTGAAGGATGTTCGCTCTGATGATTTGGTCAGGGCGATCCGCTCCGTGTATGCGGGGGAATCGGTGCTCCATCCGGCCGTGGCCCGTAAGGTCGTGGGTTACTTCTCCCAAAGTGAAAAAGCACTGAAGGGGAGCCATGAACCAGAAGAGGAGTTCGGCGGGCTGACCGAGCGCGAGATGGAGGTGATGAAGCTGGCTGCTAAAGGCCTGACGAATCGAGGCATCGCCAGTGAGCTTATGATTAGCGACCGTACCGTGCAGTCACACCTGAGTCATGTTTTCCGGAAATTAGGCGTCGGCTCCCGCACGGAGGCTGTTTTGCATGCCTTAAGACAGGGGTGGATCGTTTTGGAGGATACCTACTAAAAATCCATCCTTTATTGTTGGATTTATCGAATCTATGACATTTGAAGACCTATCGTTTCCCAGAAGAAGCCAATTAAAGAAATACCTGAGTGCCCCTTTCTTCTGGGGCATCGTGGTCACATTGGCCGTCGTGACGCTGTTTCATTACCTCACTCCACAGGTGCGCCTTCTGCCCCTCCCGCTTAACACGTTCTTGAGGCGGCATGCGGTAGAACGTATCATTTTCCTCATACCTGTCGTTGGTGCCGCTTTTGCATTTGGACGTGCTGGGGGCAACATCACGTTGCTACTGGTGATCCTGTTCATGCTTCCCCGTGCCATCTGGCTTTCGCCATTTCCTGTTGATGCCTTGATCGAGGTAGTATCTATTGCTCTGGTTGGTTACCTCGTGACCTGGGGCATTGGCGATTTGGTCAGGGAGAAAAATTTGCGCCAGAAAGTGATCGCTCAGCTGAGGGCGGTCAACGAAGTCGCCGCGATTGTGACAGAATCCTTGGACCTGGAGCGTGTTCTGGATAGCGCACTTGGTAAAACACTTGATGTCACAGGGTCGGAGGCCGGGTTGATATTTCTTCTGGATCAGCATACCCAAGAATTGGTCCTGGCGGCCCATAAGGGCGTGTCTGAGAAGTTGGCTTGTGATGTGGATCGTCTGAAGTTGGGGGAAGGTTTTTGTGGTCGTGTGGCCCAATCTGGGGAATCGATGATTGTGCATGACTCTTCCCGTGACCCACGTCTGACACGCTTGGTCGTGCGCGAGGAGGGGTTACGCTCACAGGTCATCGTCCCTTTGAAGTCGCAGGGTAAAGTCCGTGGTGTCCTGGCGATGATGACCCGCAAGTGTTGTGAGTTTCCCATAGAGGACTTAGAACTTGTCACGGCGATTGGCAACCAGATTGGCGTGGCTGTCGAGAAAGCTCAGTTGCACGAGGACGTCGCGAGACAGCTTCGGATTCAACGCCAACTGTCTAGCGTAGCTGAGAAAATCACTTCGGAACTGGAACTGGAGAAAATCCTGCCCAAAGTACTCCGCATAGCCGAGGATTTAGTAGGGGCTGAGTGTGGCTTCATCGCGCTGTTCGATCCAGTGACACAGCGTATTCGCTTCCCATATCTGCATAATTTACCTCCTGATCTGAGGGATGTCTCGGTGCTTGGGGGCTCCGGCTTGGCGGGCGAGGTTTTGGATTCCGGATACCCTCGGGTCGTCGAGGATTATCGTAAATACGTCAGCGCTATCCCCGATTTTGTGGAGGCTGGCTTGCGGAGCGTTGTGGCAGTGCCCATTGTCAGCGGTAATCGTTCTTTTGGCGCTCTGGGAGTTGGTGCTCTGAGGGATGGTAAGGCATTCTCCATGGTGGACGCGACAACGTTGGTTGGAGTGGGGCGACAGGCCGGCATAGCCATCGACAATGCCCGTCTCTATGAGAATATGCGCTATTATGCCCGGCAGATTACTCGCGCTCAGGAGAAGGAGCGAAAACGTATCTCCCGTGAGGCTCATGATGAGACCGCACAGATAATAGTCGCTCTCTCTCGCCGCCTTGATGGTTTGCTGAAAGCGCTGGATCCGCCCTGTGAAGTCATCAGGCCACGCCTGGAACAGTTGCGCGAGCTGGCAGTGGAAGCCTTGCAGAGCGTGCGTCGCTTCAGCAAGGACCTGCGACCGCCGGTTTTGGATGACCTGGGATTTGTGGCCGCGGTGGAAAGCTTGGCAAGCGACCTCGAAGCTGTCGGATTGGAGACTACGTTCGAGACATCTGGTTTCATACGGCGCCTTGCCCCGGAGGAGGAGCTGGTGTTGTTCCGGATCGTGCAGGAAGCCTTGAACAATGCCAGACGTCATGCTGACGCCTCTAGCGTGATGATCAAAGCCTTATTCCGTCCGAGTAGCGTGCGGCTGACTATTGAGGATGATGGAAAAGGCTTTGATGCTCCAGAGCGATTCGTTGATCTGGTAGCCTCGGGGAAGCTGGGTTTAATTGGCATGCACGAGCGGGCCTGGATTCTTGATGGTGTGTTGCAGGTTCGGTCGGAGCTGGGAGAGGGTACTGTAGTTAGTGTAGAAGCCCCTGTGCAATCCTTGTGTGAGGGGGAGAACAACGAAGCTTAGAAGTGTTAACATTCCTTAATTTGACGCGCGGTGTGTCACGTCCCATTTGAACAATTTACCCCGCAGATCCACGTTTCTCCACATTTCTTTGATCATCAATCGGCTTA
>CAZDYW010000403.1:0-2971 GCA_964509655.1 uncultured Anaerolineales bacterium | reverse complement strand
GGTATCGGCAGCTCTATGTGCCCACCGCCCGCGCCGTGAAGCAGACACTCCACCTCGCAAGCTAAGCATTCCACGCAGCGGCCTTTCTTGGCCTCCTCGCGGGTGATATTCAAGATCGGCAGCCCCTCGTCGTTCAACGATAGAATCTGGCGCGCGCATTCCTCCACGCAGACCTTGCTCTCACAAGTAGCGCACACCGCGTGGTCGAAGGTGACCGTGCCGCCGGTGATGGTCTCGAAACTGTAGGGCTCCTTTGGTTCGGGTCGAGGCTGCGGCGGCGGTACGTCGCGCAGTTCACCGGACTTGATCAGCGCGTCGAGGCGTTCGGCGCAGAAATCGGGGGAATCATCCTTTTTGTAGCCCTCCACCGGCGCCGGAATGCGCCCGTTGAGCTGCTCCAATATCTCCACAGCCTTGTCCTCGGAATTACCCCCTAACCGAATCACAATCGGGATGTCAAGCTGTTCTTCCAGGAAGACCTTGAAGAATCCCCGCGCCGAGTGGAACTGCTCCTGGCTGGCCACGCCGGAGCCGGAGCCGAAGTAGCCATCGACCGGGCCGGAGGCGAGGACGATCTTGGCCGCCCGATAGACCTTGCTGGCCGGCGGGTTGCCGCTGGTATCCACGAAAGTCGCCAGCTTGTACCCCTGGCGCATCACGGCGTCCATGCTCATCATCGAGCCGCCGCCGCCCGCTCCGTGGAAACCGATGTATCCATCCCCTTTCTCGAAGTCATCCGCCATCTGGATAAAGTAGAAGGTGCCGCGATAGTCATCGGCCTCCACCTCGTAGGCGATCTTCTCCAGCGGCGTGGGGGGACGGTCATACTCGCGGGCGATCTCGATGCCGAGATCGGGCTGGCGGAAGACCGCGTAGTCGTCCACAGTGATGCGACAGTCAGCAGCGTAGAGCTTGCCGTCGGCGGTCTGTACCAGCGGGTTGATCTCGGCCGAGCGGGCCTCATAATTCTTGGCCACGTTGTAGAGGCGCGCCAGCAGCGTGCCCAGGCCGCGCTGTAGCTTCCCATCGATGCCGGTCTTGCGCACCAGATTGCGGGCTTGATAATCGCGCAGCCCAAACTCGATGTCCACATGTGTGCTGGCGACCTGGTCAGGAGTCTCGGCGGCGATCTCCTCGATGCCGGTGCCCCCCACGCTGGAGAACATCACCATCGGGGCCTGCTCCCGGTCGTCGACGATGACGCTGGCGTAGAACTCACGGGTGATGTCGAGTTGCTCTTCCACCAGCACCTGCTCGACGGTGAAGCCCTTGACTTTCATACCCAGCATGCTTTCGGCAGCAGACGCCGCCTCTTCGGGGGAGGCCGCTTTTTTAATGCCTCCCATCTCGGCGCGTCCGGTCACCCATGCCTGGGCCTTGACCATCACCGGTTTGCCGATCTCCTCGGCGATGGCTCGCGCTTCCTCCGGCGTCGCCGCCACTTTGCCCTGCGGTGTGGGGATCTTGTGCCTTTGGAGAAGCGCTTTTCCTTGATGCTCGTGCAATCGGGCCATTCAGAGTCCTCCTTTGAACAAAATGAATTGTTTGAAAAACGACTTACTGGGGTAAGTCAGCGGCTGAGGTAAATCAGCGACCAACTATTATACCCCTCCCAGGTTTAGCTGCAAACCAAAAAGCCCCAAGGATTAGTTCCTCGGGGCGTCTTTGACACCATTTTCCAAGTGCTACGTTTGGGTTTCGTTAAGGTCTCGCAACATCGCGTTCAGTTCATCGGCCCTGATATATCCGGTCACTTCAACGTCCTGACCGGTCACACCTTCCACCGTGCCCACTGCCTCGCGTATGGAAAGAGTGAGCGGGATAGCGATGGGGCACAGGGGCGAGGAGGGATGGACTTTGTAATGCACTACTCCATCGTCGTCCACGCGCAAATCTTCGATCAGGCGCATACGCACCACATCCACGCCCGTCTCGGGGTCTATGACCTTTTCCAATCGTTCTAATACACTTGTGCGCAGTTTCTCGTCCATACTCCCTCCCGTTTATATCGATCCAACAACATAGTGGACGCGACTATCTTTAAATGTTGGCATTTTCCTATCTCACTTGCCACCTATATTCTACAATTTTTCGGCTCTTGGTCAAGACACCTTTGTTCGTAATTTCTCAGTGCCCCTCACCCATGTCCGGATCGCCTGGCGTACAGAGCGCGTCATTTCGATAGTGAAATCAGCCGCGAACTTCCGCTCGTAATATTGCTGTCCGACATTGACGGCATCTCCTGAGTGATTCTCTCGCTCACGCGGCTCGAGCATACGCTTTAACTCCGCTTCATCCAAGCGCCGATATTGATCCTCGAAGTGGATACAGGCTTGAGGAAAGCGGGGACTGAGCGCCCGCTCCTGTGCCGCTTCTGTCGGATAGCCAAAGCAGAGCAGCGTGATGGGGAACGTGTACCGAGGTAAATTCAACAATTGGCTATGATACTCATAACGCTCCATAATATCGCCGACGTAACACGAGCCGATGCCCAGCGATTCGGCCGCGATCACGGCCGTCTGAGCCGCGATCAAGGCATCGCAGCAAGCCAGCATCAAGTCTCCCTCACCGGGAAGGCGCATCTCCTCTCCTTCTGCGTCGCAGAATGATGGGACATCGAATGCTATATAGGCGTCGAACCAGCGCTGATAATCAGCCAGGAACAACAGCACCAGCGGCGCGCGAGCGATGAAAGGTTGGTCATCGCAAGACTTGGACAGCTTCTCCTTGAGCGTCTGCTCCTTGACTTCGAGGATTGAGTAGAGCATCATGTTGCCAGCGGTGGGAGCGCGCATCGCGGCCTGGATGATCATATTTGTGGTCTCCCTATCGATTGGCTTGTCCTGATAGGCGCGCACTGAGCGGCGGTTGTGGATCACGCGCAGCGTTTCATTCATGGGAATCCTCCTGTTGATATTCACGCCGTTTCAAACCGTCTTTTAGCCTTTGCGGGTCTCTAGGATTTCGCGGG
>CAZDYW010000402.1:1529-2972 GCA_964509655.1 uncultured Anaerolineales bacterium | reverse complement strand
CAGGCCATCATCGCGCTTTTGTTCGCCCCTTACCCCCTGACCTACGCCAACCCGCTCGCGGGCGGTCCCTGGATCGCGGCCCGCGTGCTGCCGACCGGCTGGGGGGAGGGAATGGGCGCCGCCGCCCGCCGCCTTAATCGACGCCCTGACGCCGCCCAGATCACCGTCGCCGCCCTCTCCGTCCCCTCCTTCGCTGCCCTCTTCGAAGGCCACACCGTACCCCTCGCCGACGAAAACCTTCCCCTCGCTGACTACACCGTCACCGCCACTCCCCCGCAATCTCGCACACTTGCAACCCTGCAAACTTGCAAACTTGCAAACTTGCAAACTTACATTTACACCAACACCGCGCCCATCGAACAGGCCGCCTATCTCGCCGACCGCGCCGCCCCCGATGACCTGATCCTGCTGGACGCCGACATGCCACTGCTCCGTCGTTATGCAGGGCCGGGCGAGCTGCTCTCGGCGGCCGCACTTCCCGACGAAGCCGCCACCGCTGACTGGCTGGCTCAGCAACTCGTCGAACGTGGGCGCGGCGCCCAAATCTGGCTGATCGCCTCCGACGGCGCGTCGCCCATCACCGCCGCCCACCTGCGCCGCCAAGTGGAAGCGCTCGCCAGGCCGGTGAGCACCGCCACCGTCGCTTCCGCCACCGTCACGCAATACTCAATACACAACGCGCAACCCGCTCCCGCCCCATCCTACAGAGCCTCGTTCGGCGGCCAACTGACTTTGGTGGATGGAGCCCTGCCCGCTAGATTGGTTCAATCTCGAAGATTGAACCAATCTTCCGCGCCCCTGGATGTGCTGCTGCGCTGGCGAGCGCCGCTCCCGCCCGCCGCCGACTACCGGGCCGTGGTAGCGCTGCGCGACGACGCGGGCCACACCTGGAGCGAGGCCGAGACGCTCGTGATCGACGAGGTCTTCTTCCCCACCTCCGCCTGGGCCGCCGGAACGTGGGCCGATGTGGAGTATGAGCTGCGCTTGCCCGCCACCATCCCGCCGGGCCGTTACGCCGTCGAGGTCAGCCTCTACGACCGGGCCACCGGCGCGCGCCTGGGCGCGAGCGGGCCGGACGGCGCTTTCCGAGGCGTGCGTGTGCCCGCTGGCGAGGTGACCGTTGCGCCGCCCGCCGAGCCGCCCGACAGCTCGACGCTGGAGATACCCGAAAAGCTGAATGTTTCGGTCGGGCCGCTGAAACTGTTGGGCCTGGAGCCGCCGCCAGCGCAGGTTCGCTCCGGCGATTATCTCTCCTTCGCGCTTTTCTGGAAGGCCGATGGCGACACCGGCCATGCGCCAAGCGATGATTATCAAGTGCGCTTCCAACTGATCGGGAGTGATGATGATAAGGTCGACTGGGAGATCATGAAACCGCTGAGCCCCTACCCGACTTCGCGCTGGCGAGTGGGCGATCTCTTCCAGAGCCGCTATGATCTGCACATC
>CAZDYW010000402.1:0-1429 GCA_964509655.1 uncultured Anaerolineales bacterium | reverse complement strand
CTCTGGCGACCGTGGAAGTGCTGGGCCGCGAGCGCTCCTTCGCGCTGCCGGAGGAGATACCCCAGCGGCTGGATTTGACCTTTGGCGAGGTGATCCACCTGCGCGGCTACAAGCTGGATACGACCTCGGCGACGCCGGGCGAGACGCTGTCGCTGACGCTTTACTGGCAGGCCGACGGCCCCACTGAGCGCAGTTACACGCTCTTCGTGCATTTGCTGGGGCCGGACGGCTTGCCCCACGGTCAAGTGGATCGCGTCCCCGGCGGCGGCGCGGCACCGACGCAGAGTTGGGCCGCCGGGCAGACGCTGGTGGAGGAGATCGCCTTGCCCGTGGCCCCCGACGCTCCGCCGGGAACCTACCATATAGCCGTGGGCTTCTACGACGTCGCCTATGGCGACCGGCTTCCCGTCACCGATGCCGCCGGAAATCCCCTTCCCGATGACCAGGCCATCTTGAGTTGTGAGTTGCAAGTGGTAAAATAACCGCGTATGAGAAAAACACCCAGAGGTCCTAAACCGCAAAACCGCAAACTTGCAAACTTGCAAACTTGCAAACTTGCAAACCTCCTCACTATCCTGCTCCTTTGCGCGGTGGCCATCACGCCCCTGCTGCGCGGCCAGAGCCCTTGCACTCACGACGGCGATCTGCACTACTTCCGCGTCGCGGCGATGCGCCAAGCCTTGGGGGAGGGCATTCTATTCAGCCGCTGGCTGCCCGATCTCGCCTTCGGTTACGGGTATCCTTTCTTCAACTATCGTGCGCCGGTCTCCTATTACCTGGCCCTGGGGTTGCACCTCACCGGACTGTCACTTCCCTGGGCGCTCAATCTGGTCTACGTGCTCAGCATTTTGGGCTGCGGGCTGGGGGCTTTCCTCCTGGCGCGGGATATTTTTGGGCTCCGGGCCGGCCTCGTGGCGGGAGTGGCCTACGCCTACGCGCCCTACCAGTTCGTCGATGCGCTCGTGCGGGCCAACGCGCCGGAATCGCTGGCGCTGGCGCTGATGCCCTTCGTGCTCTGGACCTTCCGCCGCTTGGCGTTGCGCGGCGGAAGGCGCTGGTTCCTGGCCGCCGTCGGCTCCCTAGCGCTGCTCTACCTGACCCATAACATCTCCAGCTTGCTCTTCACGCCCATCTTGATCGCTTATCTGGTCGTTTTGTGGCTGGCCCACCGGCAAGAGCGCGGTCAGTGGGCGTTGGTCGTGTGGGCACTGGGGCTGGCTTTGGGACTGACCGCTTTCTTCTGGTTTCCGGCACTGGCGGAGAAGCGGTATGTGCAACTCCACATGTCCCGCGTCACGCGCAACAACGATTTTCACTACAACTTCTTGGGGCTGAGGGAGATATTCGCGCCGCCGACGCCGCTGAACACCGCGCTGATGAATCCGCCGATGAAGATCCATCTGGGGCTTGTACCGGCGGTCTTGGCTGC
>CAZDYW010000401.1:0-2977 GCA_964509655.1 uncultured Anaerolineales bacterium | reverse complement strand
CAGCGGGAGCGGGTGAGGGATGCTATTACCGATTTTGATGGTCAAAAATCATTACTGGTAGCTCCGTCTCTTTCAAAAACAGCTAACGCGCGGAGCAAATCTCTCTCACGCCACAGTCGACTGCGAGGGGGACATACCCAACTGGGGGATGATCAGTACAAAGAGGCCACGCTGGTAGCGTTGACGGCGGTCCTGGGGGTTCTTTCCATCCAACTCGACCAGGGGCAAGCCAGCCTCAAGGCGAGTGGCTGCCCCTTCCTATGGACATAATTTATTCGTACACTTTCTCCTCACTCCGATCCGCTTCAGGCGCGTCCGATTCCACGTCTCGACTGACCGTCTCGCCAGTCAGTACTTGCTCATAATACTCGTGCTGAATGATCAGATCCATCACCTCGTTGGTGCCGGTCCAGATCATTATCAGTCGTGTGTCGCGCAATAGTCGCTCGATGGGGTAAACGTCGGTGTAGCCAATGCCACCCAGGATTTGCATCGCGTGATTGACCACCTGCCAAGCGGCATCGGTGGCGAACTTCTTCGCCTCTGAGACCAATCGGCGGGAGCGACCAGGATCATCGCTGGCATCCACGCTACGGGCCGCGCCGTAGATCAGTCCACGAGCGGCATCCAGTTGTGTGATCGAGTCGGCCACCTTGAAGCTGACCCCCTCGAAGCGACGGATCTTCCTCCCAAAGGCATGCCGCTTGTCGGAGTAGCGAGCCGCCACTTCCAGCGCCGCCCGCCCCATGCCGATGGCTCCGGCGGCGCTGGTCATCCGCTCCGGGATCATCATCCGGTAGAAGATCTCAGCCGCGCCGTTCTCGCGCCCGATCAAGTTCTCGGTGGGCACGCGCGCTTCGCGGAAGACGAGGCGGCCCGTTCCACCGCCTCGGGTGCCCAGGAGCCCGTACAAGTACTCCACCTCAACTCCTTCTCCCTGCTCCACGATGAAAGCGCTGATACCCGCGCGAGATGACGCCTCCGGGTCGGTGCGGGCGTAGACCAGGAAAAAGTCCGCCTCGGCCGCGCCGACGATGAACCGCTTCTGCCCACGCAGGATGTAATGATCGCCATCCCGTCGCGCCTCTGTGGTGGTGCCGAAGAAGTCCGATCCACCGCGCGGCTCGGTGAGCGCTTCGGCGGCGATCTTCTCGCCGCTCAGGAGTGGCGTCAGCCAGCGCTCTTTCTGCTCCGGAGTGCCGAAGGTATTAAGCGCCTCGCCGACGATGCTGGGCATCACGTAGGCGCAGGCCAGCGCTGTGCCCAGCACGCCTACCTCCTCGATTGCCACGATCTCGTCCTCCCAGCGCAGGCCCCTTCCACCATACCCGGTGGGAAAACGCAAGCCTAACAGGTTCCGCCGCCCGGCCTCTTGCACGAACTCGCGCGGATACTTGATCCGCTCGGCGTCCATGTCGAGGATGAGCTGGCGGGGTGTCCAGCGGGCGAAGTCGCGTGCTTCGTCGCGCAACGCGCGCTGCTCCTCGGTCAGAATCGCTTCGAACATCGGTTTTACTCTCCTTTGGCCTTCAGCAGCCTCCATAGTCCACACTCGTCGCACTTACGTGCGACTCCGAACCGTCAAGCGGCTTTCTTCGTCAAAAGCCACAACTATGTGGGCAGTTCTCTTCATGGTAGATTCTACCACAATATGATTATTGTCTGAAGTGAACCGCTGACAAATCACGTAGCGCTATCAGTATGAGGATGTGGACTTTGTAGGGGCGATCCCTTGTGGTCGCCCAGCCCTACATCCGATTTAAGCTTTGTGCGCGAGCGAATACTGTGCCGCAACGGCCTGCGCCCACACCTCCACCTGCCGTCGTAACTCCTCCGGCTCCAGCACTTCGGCCTGGGGACCGTACCACAGCGCCACCCGCGCGGCCCACTCCAGGCCCGAGGCGCCGAAAGTGACCACCAGGGAGCCATCGGGCTGCTCCTCCATCGTGTCCCAGTAAGCGCGTTCATCTTGCGCCTCCAGCGCCGCCTCCGGCGTGAAGCGCATACGCACCTGCACCTGGGGCTCGAACCAGGTCTCTTGCTCCAGATAGGCCTGCACGTCGAAATCATCCGGTGCGTCGAATGCCTCGCTGAGCAGCGTCAACTCTTGAATGCGGTCCACGCGAAAGGTGCGCATCGCCTCACGCAAGTGGCAGTAGCCGATCATGTACCACCAGCCCCAGCGGTGGACCAGCGCATACGGGTCGATGTCCCGCTCCAGCGGCTCCGGTCTGCTACGGCTCTGATAGACCATAGTCACTCGCCGCCGCTCGCGGGCCGCGCGACGCAGCTTCTCCAGCGCCGGCGCCAGTTTTGTATGATCGGCGCGGTGCATCCCTGTCGCCACCAGCGTGCGTCGCGCCCAGGCTACCTCGTGCCGCTGCTCCTCCGGCAGCACATTGTCGAGTTTGGCCATCGCGCCCCGCGCGGCCTCCTGGTACAAGCGGCCCCATATTTCCTCCACCAAGCCGGTACCCAGATAGACGGCGACTGCTTCCTGCGGCGTGAAGACCAGCGGGGGCATCTTGTAGCCGCGCACCAGTGAGAAGCCACCATAGGGGCCGCGCTCCGAGTAGACCGGGATACCCATCTCGTCCAGCATGTTGATGTAGCGATGCACCGTGCGCACCGAGACGCCCAGCTCATCCGCCAGTTCGGCGGCCTTCTGATTTGGTCGCCGTTGGAGCAGCATAATCAAGGTGATCAATCGTGTGGCCGTGTTCGACATGACACCCTCCTCAGCTTTACGTGTCACCATTCTACCACATCTATATGACACACATTGTCATCATTGTAGCCTAATTTCACGAAAGTGGAAGTGGATGTGCCCAGACTTGTTGACCGCTCGATAGCGCCCTGTTAGCCAACAGATAGGTAAGGCTTCCAGGGTTATGATATAGTATTCCCAAGACGCGATTTACAAACATTGCACTGGAGCAAAAGTAACCCGTTCCTCGCCGAACGTGCCGTCCGCCAG
>CAZDYW010000400.1:0-2982 GCA_964509655.1 uncultured Anaerolineales bacterium | reverse complement strand
CTACGGTCTACCAACTCCCGATACACTGCCGCTGTCGCTGCGGCGATTTGTCGCTGCGTGAAATGTTCCAAAACCCGCTCGCGTCCACGTCGGGACAACTCCGCCCAAAATTCCCGATCGCGCATCAAGCGGGTGAGATGCTCGCGTAAGCCTGTGACATTCTCCTCGGTGAAGATCAACCCGGCCTCGTCGACCACGTGCGGTATCTCGCCGCAATCGGAGCCGATGACGGGCACGCCGCAGGCCATCCCCTCGGTCAATACGCGCCCGAATTGCTCGACCCAATTGGGCCGGGAGCGCGAGGGCACCACCAATACATCAAGCTCCCGGTAGAAGGCCGGCATGCGCAAAGAGGGCAGTTGCCCCTCGAACGTGACGCGATCACTTATCCCCAGACGGCGCGTCAACGCCTCGAGTGAATCTTGCTCCGGTCCCGCACCCACGATGCGCAGCCGCCAGATGCCTGTCAGCCCGGAGGCCGCTTCTAGCAGCAGATCGACTCCCTTCTCCGGCACCAAGCGGCCCACATATCCGATGACGAAGCCCCTCGCCGGATCGCGCTGGGTGGACCGCGGTGTGAAAATATCGGGATCGACGCCGAACTGAGGGATTATGTCCAGCGGGCCAGCGTATCCCTTGGCCCGCCAGACTTCCGCTGCTCCTCGGCTGCCCGCGATAGCGTAGTCGGCGTGACGTAGGTTGTAGCGCTCGATGAGGCGGAAGGGGAGTGGATAGCGGCGATTCAGATTCTGCCAGGTGAACCAGAGAGCGCGGGCGCCAATGCGCTTCGAGAGCCAGAGAGCTTGGAAAGTGGCTAGGTTATAGGGTTCCTCGTCGATATGCACCACGTGAGGAGCGAAGGAGCGCATGCGGCGCCCCAGACGAGGATAGAAGTGGAGATGGAAGCTGCCGTTGAGCGCGATGGGCTCGACAACGAGTTCGTAGCCCTCGGTGTGTGCTCGTTCCAAGTGGAGGGTACGGCTGCCGTCGTTCCAGGACGGCGGAACCACGACCATCAACTCGATGTCTGGGAATCGGGCGATTTCCTCCAGCTTGCGCTGGTAGGCGCCCACCAGACAGGCCTTGGAGATCATGAGGACACGCACAAGCGCTCCTTGTAACCACATGGGTACCACTTTCGCATTGGGATGGTCATTATATCACATCGAGCGAAGTGGGCCAATTTTAGCCCCAAAAAATGGCCAGTCGTGGTGAATGTGGGGTAGGACAATTGTAATCATAGTTCCATGTCTCAGCAAATCGGTTCAAGTTCATGTATGCATTGCACATCACGTCGATCATGCTATAATCCGGCCGACTTATCCCCAAGGCGTTGCTTTTGTCTTCGATTTAGATCAATCCAAAGCGGAGTAACAGGAGTCACAAAATGTCAAAATCAAGCACAAGCAGCAACAAAGATCGACCTTTCGATCCACTTATTTTCTGGGTTTCGGCTACCTTGATCATCCTTTTCGTCCTCTGGTCGATCATCTTCCCCCAAAACATGGAGCAGGTGATCGATGCCGTTTTCAACTGGACGACCCAGGGATGGGGCTGGCTTTACCTGGTAGCGGTTTTTGGGCTGGTGATCGCCTCTTTCGTGCTCATGGTCACCAAGTTCGGCGACATGAAACTGGGCCTTCCCGATGACAAACCGGAGTTCTCCGATTTCTCCTGGTTCGCCATGCTCTTCGGCTCCGCCATCGCCGCGGGCATCGTCTTCTGGGGACCGGCGGAACCGGCTTACCACTACATGAGCCCGCCGCCCTACTTCGGCGGTGAGCCCAACACGCCGCAAGCGGGTATGAACGCCATGACTTATTCCTTCTTCCACTGGGGGCTGAGCGCTTGGGCCATCTATGCCATGTTGACCATCCCACTGGCCCACGTCTGCTTCACCAAGAAGCTACCCTTCCGTTTCTCCAGCGCTTTCTACTACGTCTTCGGCGAGCGGGTGCGGGGCACGTTGGGCAAGGTACTCGATATCTTCGCCATCTTTGCCACAGTAGGCGGTATGGCGACGACCACCGGACTGGTCGCGCTCCAGATCTCCAGCGGGTTCAAGTATCAATATGGACTGGAGCTTCCTGCCGGTGTGACTTACATCATCATCGGCGTGCTGACCGCCGTCTTCACCTTCGCGGTTTACAGCGGACTGGAAAAAGGCATCAAATTCATCGGCGACGTCAATATGTGGGTCTTCGTCGCCATCTTTTTCTTCGTGCTCGTCTTCGGCCCCACGGTTTTCCTGATCAACTTGACCACTAGCTCAATCGGGCAGTACCTGATTCACCTCTTGCCGATGAGCCTCTACACGGCGCCCGGAGTGGAGGGCAACTGGTTGGGCAGTTGGACTGTTTTCTACTGGGCATGGTGGATCAGTTGGTCCCCCTTCGTGGCCCTGTTCATCGCCCGAATCTCCAAGGGGCGCACGATTCGGGAGACGGTAGCGGCGACGCTGATCCTGCCCACGCTGGCCGATTTTTTGTGGTATGGCGTCATCGGCGGCGCGGGCATCCGCTTCGACGTGACCGGCGTGTTGAGCGAGCACGGCGTCGAGAGTGCTATCTTTGCCATCGCTCAGCATCTGCCGCTGACGGGCTTGCTGGCGATCGCGTTACTTTTCCTGATCGCGACTTTCTTCCTCACCAGCGCCAACTCGGCGGCTTTGGCCCTTTCGATGTTCGTCTCTGGCAAGGAGGAGCCCGGCAGAAATCTGAGGGCTTTCTGGGGCATCGCTCTGGGAGCTGTGGGCGCTGTCTTGGCGGGGACCGGCAGCTTGCAGGTCATCCAGACCGCCTCTATCGCCACGGCTTTCCCCTTGATGTTCCTCCTGCTGACGCTGCTTTATGGGACCTTCAAGGGGCTCAGCGAGTACAGGAATAATCCCGAGTGATTAGAAGCTGTGGGCACGTAGGGGCGATTCCTCTGTGATCGCCCGTGTCGGACAGAAGCGGGCCTTGTGAAATTTCAAATATTTTT
>CAZDYW010000399.1:0-3007 GCA_964509655.1 uncultured Anaerolineales bacterium | reverse complement strand
ATGGCGCCCAAGCTGGTCTCGGTCGGCGTGCCCGCCGTCGTCGCTATGCAAGATTTCGTGACCGTCGACTCGGCCCTCAAGTTCAGCGCCACGTTTTATGAACGGCTTCTAGCCCACGGTCAGGTGGACTTGGCCGTCAATGAGGCCCGCAGCGGCTTGCTGACGGCCCATCGCCGTGACGCGGGCGTGCCGGTGTTATTTATGCGCCTCAAATCGGGCCGCCTCTGGAGCGCAGAGGCCGATGTGCGCGGTCAAGTGCTGGGCGCCCGCGATCCGCGCATTTTCTGGAAAGGACTGCTCAAGAACGTCCAGCGAGAGCGCTGCATCCCCATCGTCGGCCCTCGCGCGGGACGGGGGCACTGGGGGCCGACCCCGGAGGAGTTGGCCGAGGCCTGGGCCGCCGAATATGAGTACCCGTTTTCCAACAAGAGAGAGACGACCCAGGTGATCAAGTATATGGCGACCAGCCTGGGCGCTGATTTCCCCCGCTACGAGATGGTGGATATGATGAAGCGCGAGCTCTTCAAGCGGCTGCCGGAAGCCCTTCGCGCCGAGGCCGATTTGACCTCCCCCGAGGACTACGATACACTGACCGAGATGGTCGAGATGGTGGGATGGGAAAAGCTGACCCTCGACGACCCGAATAACGTCCACAAGGTGCTGGCCAGCCTGAATTTGCCCCTCTACTTGACCACCAGCTACGATAATTTTCTGTTCGAGGCACTGAAGGCCCAGGGGAAAAGCCCGACGCGCCAGGTATGCCGCTGGAACGATATGCTGGACTATTTGCCATCGGTCTTCGAGGATGACCCCGGCTACGAGCCGACGGCGGATGCGCCCCTCGTCTATCACCTCTTCGGCAGCGACGAGGAGGTCGACTCGATAGTGCTGACCGAGAATGATTATTTGGATTTCCTGGTGAAAATCTCGGCCGAACGGGAGCGCATCCCGCCCTACATCCGTGGCGCGATGGCCAACAGCTCGCTGATGTTCCTGGGCTACAGGCTGGACGACTGGGGCTTCCGGGTGATCCTGCGCGGGCTGGCGGCCCAGTTGCCCCGCCGCCGTCAGATCAAGAACATCGGGGTGCAATTGGACCCCCAGGATGCCGATGTTGAAAACCCCGCCGCAGCCCAACGATTCTTGCAGGACTATTTCCAAGACGCCAATTTTCAGGTCAACGTTTTCTCCGGAAGTCTCGAACAGTTCATCGCTGAGCTGCGCGAGTTGGTGGATGGGTAGGTTGGTATGAAAGATAATCCATACGTTGGGCCGCGCCCTTATGAGCGCGAAGACCGACAGAATTTCTTCGGGCGCCGGCGCGAGACGCGCGACTTGACCGCGCTGATTATGGCGGAGCGGGTTGTGCTCTTCTACGCGCCGTCGGGCGCCGGCAAGACCTCGCTGCTCAACGCCAAGGTCATCCCCACGCTGGAGGCGGAGGGCTTCAACGTGCTCCCCGCCGTGCGCGTCAGCAGCACTCCGCCCCCCATCATCGCGCCACACGAGGTGGAAAACGTGTTCATCTTCAGCGCGTTGATGGGCCTGGCGGGCGACGATGTGCCGTTGAAGGAACTGGCCGATCACACGCTGCTCTCATTCCTGCAAGAGCGAGTGCTCGCTCAGGATGAGAACGGAAAGGATTGGGGACTCGGCTATCGCCCGCCGATTCTGATCATCGATCAGTTCGAGGAGCTTTTCACCACCCAGCAGGAGCGCTGGCAGGATGCAGAGGGTTTCTTCGAGCAGGTGCGGGAGGCGTTGCGAGAGCTCCCGTCGCTGGGCGTGATATTCGCGATGCGCGAGGATCACGTGGCGGAGATGGACCCTTACGCCCGCCTTCTGCCCGGACGCTTACGGGCGAGATTCCGCATGGAGCGCCTCGACCGCGCCGGAGCGCTCGAAGCGGTGCGCAAACCGGCGCTCAATGCCGGATGTCCCTTCGATCCGGGCGTCGCCGAGCGGCTGGTCGATGATCTGCGGCGCACCAAAAAAGAAACCCGGCTTTTGAGAGAAACCGGGTTTCTGGGGCCGCACGTCGAGCCGGTGCAGCTCCAGGTGGTCTGCAGCCGCTTGTGGGAGAATTTGCCCGAACAGGAGGATCAGGCCATCCAGTGGGAGGAGGTCGAGGATTTCGGCGACATCGACCGCGCGTTGACCGATTTCTACGAGGATGGGCTGGAGCAGGTTGTGCAGGATACGAGCGTCGGCGAGCGCCAACTGCGCCACTGGTTCGGCGAGAAATTGATCACCCCGATGGAGACGCGCGGCCTGGCGCTGCGCGGGGAGCACGACACCGAGGGCCTGCCCAACGAGGCGGTCGACGCCCTGGACGAGCTCCACCTGATCCGCGCGGATCGACGGGCCGGCGCCCGCTGGTATGAGTTGGCTCACGACCGGCTGGTGGACCCCATCCTCCGGTCGAACCGCATCTGGGAGGCGCAGCGCTTGACGCCCTTGCGTCTGGCGGCGAAGCGCTGGGAAGGCGCCGGACGAGACCCCGGCATCCTCTACCGGGGAAAGACGCTGAAGGAAGCCCTCGATTGGGCCGAGACTCACGCCGACGAGGTGGAACCTTACGAGCAGGAATTTCTGCGGGCCAGCCAGCATTCTGAACAGACGCGCGTCAAGATGCGCAACCTGCGCATCATCATCGCTGTGGCGGCTATCTTGCTCATCATCGCTGAGGGCGTCGCGGCCTGGAGGATCAACAAAGGCCGACAGATCGCCCGCTCCAAGACTCTGTCCGTGATCTCAGCGCGTTGGCGCTCCATCGACCAGGAACAGAGCATCCTGCTGGCGCGAGAGGCGATAGAGACAGCCGATACGACCGAGGCCAGAGTCGCGCTGCGTCAGGCGGTGATCGATTTCTACCCCTCCCAGAAACTCCCCGGCGAGATAGATCACGTTTGCAGCATGGCCTACAGCCCCGATGGGCGCTTCGTGGCTGCCAGCACCGCCGACGCCCAGGTGCAAATCTGGGACACGCGGAGCCGCAGCCTCCATA
>CAZDYW010000398.1:0-3023 GCA_964509655.1 uncultured Anaerolineales bacterium | reverse complement strand
AACTCCAGCTTACGGTGACGCATAGCGACGTTCTCCGCCATTCCGATGCCGATCATAGAGGTCAAAAGTGAAGCAGGTCCATAACTGATGAAGGGCAATGGTAATCCAGCCACGGGCAACAGCCCCAGATTCATGCCAACGTTGACTACAAGCTGGGCCAGGATCATCGCCAGCACGCCCGCCACTAGCACACGGCCAAAGGGGTCCGCAGCGATCATGATGATCCGCAACAAGCGAAGAAAAAGCACCAGGTACAGGACAAACAACACCATCACGCCGACGAAGCCGAGTTCCTCCGCAGTGACGGCGAAGATGAAATCGGTATGGCGCACCGGCAGATAGCGCAACTGGCTCTGTGTGCCCTGGGCAAATCCCTTACCCCAGAGTCCGCCAGAACCGATGGCAATGGCAGCCTGCTCAAGCTGATAAGCGACACCAACATCAGTGCCGGGATTCAAGAAGCCCAAAATGCGGTCTTGCATATAGCTGAATTCAAGCGCCTCTATCAATTTCCAGAGCGGATAGATAGCACCGATGCCCACTGCTGCCGTCAACAACAGGTATCGAATCTCCACGTTCGATTCGAAAATCATAGACAGCCACATAGCCACAAGCACCGCAGCGGTAGCCATATCCGGCTGGAGAAAAACCAATCCCGCCAGGAGAAAGGTCATAGCAGCGGAGATGATATAACCGGTAAGATCCGGTTGCCCGGAGATCATCTCGCCCAGGCTAGTTTTTGGCGCCCCAAAGAGGGGATAATTAGGTGAGCCATGCTTCCTTCGGCGAGTCAGCACAGCTCCCACTGCTATGGCGAGCAGATCCATCGCCAAGAACGAAGGCTGGAAGCGAACGAAGCCCAGGTCAATCCAACTGCTCACCTGCCCGATCTCACTTTGCCCCAGAAAAAGCGTCACCACCAGGAGGACAAGAGCGATCAAGTAAACTAGCCACCAAAAATCACCGAGCCACTGGTAATCGCGGGGAAAAGCAGCGAGCAGAAAAATTAGCCCGATCCCGGCAGCCCCGATAATGGCCTGCCGGCGCCACAGGCCCTGAAGCCGTGGGTCGAGGCTGCCCAGGTTGGCGCTGTAAACCATCACCACGCCATAAGCGGAGAGCAGAATGGTCACTATGAGCAGCACATAGTCAAAATGACGCCAAACACGCGATCTCGCCACTTTATCCTTTGTACCCTTTATTTCGGTCCATCAATGGGATGTCCGCTACCAAACTGGATTCGTGACCGCTTTGGGAGATGGATACTTGAACGCCCTCGACATCGATTGAGACATGACGCGATATCACTTGGATAATTTCATCCTTGAGCTTATTCAGCATAGTGGGTGAAATACCCGATCGGTCGTGGGTCAAAACCAAGCGCAAGCGTTCCTTTGCAACTTTACCACTGGGTGATTCGCGTCGACGGCCAGTCAAACGTTCTAGAAATGCCGTCATAGTAAACTCCTTCTTGGGCTCACAAAGTGAAAAATTCGCTCGAGGAGACCCCGCTCGCGCAAGGGCTGAAACGGCACATCCTCCCCATGCAATCGACGGGCGATGTTATGAAACGCCCGACCAGCTGCGGAATTATCGCGGGACATAGCAAGAGGTTCACCACGATTTGCAGAAATCAGAACCATGGGCTCTTCTGGCACAATACCCAGAAGCTCAATTGCCAGTAATTCAACGATATCAGAGATATCGAGCATTTCGCCTCGTTCTACCATGACGGGCTTAACCCGGTTCACGACTAGAAAAGCAGGACCTTTCTCATCCGCTTCGATCAAGCCAATCACACGGTCCGCGTCCCGCACTGCGGGCACCTCTGGGTTTGTTACCACAATCATGTCATCGGCAGGAGCCATAGCGTAGCGAAACCCTTGCTCGATGCCGGCGGGCGAGTCGATTATAATGAAATCGTAATGCTCGCGCAATTCATCACAAATCCTTACCATGTCAGCGGGCTTTACAGAGCTCTTGTCACGTGTCTGGGCAGCTGGCAACAAGAATAGCTCAGAGAGTTGCTTGTGACGCACTAGCGCCTGACGTAATCGACAGCGGTCCTCAATTACATCAACCAAGTCATAGACGATGCGATTTTCGAGACCAAGCATTACATCAAGATTACGAAGGCCTACATCAGCATCTATAGTAACCACGTTCTGACCTCGCATCGCCAATGCGACGCCCAGATTGGCTGCGAGGGTGGTTTTTCCCACACCTCCCTTGCCAGAGGTAATAGTAATTACTCTTGCACTCATTAAGAAATTCCTTACCCCACCCTTCTTGAGTCGCCGCCATACCAGGGAATGGCTATGATTTGCCTCTTTCTCACTAAAGCCATTTCCGGCACTGGGTCGCGCTTTCGCTCTTCAGGAGAGCGTGCAATATATCCAGCAATGCGAAGCTGCGTGGGGACGAGGTCTAAGGCACAAACCACAGCATCCTCATCTCCAAATGCCCCTGCATGCACCAAGCCGCGCGCATGTCCCCAAACCACAATATCCCCTCCGGCCACCACCTCCGACCCGGGGTTGACATCTCCGATAATCGCGATATGCCCAGGATGCCGCAAGCTCTGCCCCGAACGAAGAGTGCGCCGTACGACGAGCCCATCCGACAGTAGCCCTTGATCTTCCTCAACTTCACTCTCATTTACATCCGAGGGGGAAAGAGTCAGCTCAGTTACCAAGCCCAACTCTCGCGCAGAGGACTTAGTGACCTGATTGAAGCTAAGCACAGCCCACAACTCGACCTCGTGACGTGCCAATAACGTGCGCAGATCCCTAATCTGAGAGTGTTTCAGTTCTTGCCAACCCACATCAAGAGCCATACGCCCACCACGGAAGAAAGCTGGATTAGCATCAAGCGAAGACGCTAAAGCCTGCACACCCGCATTCCAGTCATCCTCCAAGGTAACCAACAACCCTTGACGTGTCCCCTTTATAGCAAAATTGTTTAAGCTCATATCGCCTTGTATAGAAATTATACCTCAGAAATTAATACTACAGCGAGACTTC
>CAZDYW010000397.1:0-3026 GCA_964509655.1 uncultured Anaerolineales bacterium | reverse complement strand
GGGTGTGGCGCAGGGCCAACTATACCAGCGGTCGGGGCTGGGGTCAGTCTCCTGCTCGATGCGGTTGATGTCCTCGTAGACAGCGGTGACATAATATGCCCGCCCGCATTGTGGGCTGGGGTCCGCCCACTGACGTTCTTCGGGGCCGACTTCTGCGAGCAAGGAAAAATTGGAATTGGCATAGGGCGCCGGGGCGCGGTAGATGCGGAAGCCGGTGACCTCATAGACCATTTCCGAATCCTGGCCCCAGTGTCCTGGATCATAGTCCCAAGTGATGGTCAGCGGGGTGGTGGACTTGGCAGGCCCATCGACGTTGTAGGGCGGCTGGGGCGGCTCCATTGGCTTGAGCTCGATGATCACGTAGCGGCGTGTCTCGACATCATTCTCATTCCATGCGCTCAACCGATAAGTCACGGTCTGGGTGATGGTCTCTGGCTCTGTGTAGGTGCCCTCCAATGGACGATCCTGTAAGTTGACATCCTCCTTGAAAAGAGTGGCCCGGTTGGCGTATAGGATCGACCAGCGCAACCGGATTAGGGTGCCGCGCAATATCTGGTAGATGTTGGTGTCCGCAAGGCTGTCCACCAGCGTGACGTCGGCGGGGTCGTCCACGCCTTCCGCCACAAACTGTTCAAAGTTGGGACTGGGAAGCGGTGTGGCCGTCGGTTCCGGTGTCGGCGATGGTTCCGGTGTCGGCGTCGGCTCCTGGACGGTCAGCTCCACCGTCTTGCTGGCGTTGAGATCGCCGTTGTAGGCGGTGAGGATGAAGAACGTCGTCGCATCGGCGGAGACGGGTAGACTCCCCTGGGCGCTGAGGTTGCTGACCGCCGTCAGTTCTGGCCCCTTTACCTCTATGTTGGTGGTTTCACCCGTGACCGACCAGACCAATTGGATCGATTCGCCGCTATCGCGCACCACCTCGTCCGGCACTACGCGGAAATCCTCAATCACGGGCGTCTCCGGCTCCGGCGTGGGCGTCGGCTTGGGGTTCACGATCACCGTCACCGGGTCGCTGACCGTGTTCACCATCTTATCCTCGGTCTCGTAAAAAGCGGTCAGCACATAATCCGTGGTCTCCGGCGGGGCGTGAAGCGTGGTACCGTTGGGCGGATAAACTTGATCCAGATTTGAGATGGAAACCTTCGTCGCGCCTTCGGCCTCCCACTCGATGGTCACTGTTTGTCCCTGGGTGACGCTGAGGGGGGCGACGGAGAAGCGCTGGATGACGGGGGGTGGCAGCGGCGTCGGCGTGGGGTTGACGACCGTGATCTCCAGGCTGTCCACGTCGGAGCCGTAACGGTTCGTCGCCCGCAATGTGTAATTGGTGGGGTTTTGTGAGGGGGTGAGGCGGCGCTCGCTAGTGTGCTCAGTCGAGAGCAGCTTCTCCTCGCTGCCGTTGACCGAGAGGATCACCTCCTCCGCGTTGAGCACCTCCCAGCGCAGATCGATCGGTTCGCCGGTGAGGATCATCTCTCGATCTGATGAGAAGACTCGTATCTCCGGTTCTATCGGTATCACGACCACCAGAGCTTCCTCATCCCGGCCGAGCAAGCTGATCAATTGTGAGAGGATGTTGTTGGCTCTCAAGAAAAATGTCTGACTGATTTCGGGATAAATCTCCAGCTGCCCCTCATTTTCCTCGACCGGTGGGATGACAGACCCGGCGTCCGATTCGATCCGCAGATTAGAGAATAAAGATGATCTCCAGCTCAACGTCACCGGCTCGCCGGCCATAACCGCTTCGGGCTCAACTTGAAAATCGTAAATCTTGGGGCGGAATATGATTACGATCAAGCTCCCCAGGAGCAAGGCGAGCAACATTATGAGCCAGGGGCCGATCATCGGTCGGACGTTCAGTTGTCCCAGCAGCGAGCGGGGCGATAGCGCTCCTTCCAGAAGCATCGCGGTGACGGTGAATGAATGCCTTTTTCTTCGCAGGCCAACGATGCGGCGGGATAGCGGCGTGATGTGGAGAGAAGCTGCGACCGTCTCTTCGGGCGGCAAACGCACCTCGGCCTGCTGGGCCAGCGTCGCCGTCTCATCGGGTACTTCGAACTCGAAGCTGAGCGCTCGCTCGTCATCCATCGCTTCCAGGCGGAAGGGGGCTTTACTGTTGCCCTTGTTCGCGATCTGGACCACCGTCTTGCCCGTGGGCTTGCGCCCCCCGACGGTCTGCTGCTTGGGTGAAAGCTCCCCCAGCGTGAACTCGTAGTAGGGGTTGATGTTCAACGTGGCGCCTAGTCGGCTGCTCCGACCGGGATGGTTGGGAGAGGTCACCACGACGGCCAGGTGGTGCATCCCGGCGCGGCTGGTCGGCTCTCTAGGCGGTGTGATGGAGACGGTCACCGTCGCGCGTTCTCCCTCGTTGAGATTGACCTGGGGGGGGATTATGGTTACCCAATCCGGGTCTATGCCTTCCAAGTGCACCTGGAAGGAAGCCACGATGTCGCCGCCGTTGGTGATGGTCAACTGACAAGTGGCCGTTTGCTCTACATCAATAGTCCACTCCCTCTCGGAGAGATCGGTGATGATGACATCATCCGTCTGATCGGGCACTGGCTGGAGGGCTGGCACCTCGCGCCTGTCGCGCTTGCTCACTGGCGCACTGGCCGCTTTTGGTGTTGGTCGCGCTTCCCTTTCGGGAGTTGGCGCTGTCGGTGGGACGGCGTCAGTGCCTTCGACGCCACCGACCAGCATGATATTGTACCCGGCTATCTCCAATGTGTCCCATGTGTGCATCTCGTTCGGCTCTTCGGGGGACAAAGCTCGTCCTCCGATTGTCGTGCCGCCGTCAGTGCTCAGGAGTAGCACCTGATAAGGCTTCTGACTGAAGTCCAGCACTGCGTGAAAGGGCGCCGCCTGGGGGCTGTCGACGACGATGTCGTTGTCGGGATGCCGCCCGATGTTGAGAACCCCCTTTTGGGGGTCAAGGTCATAGAACGTGATCTCTCCGCGAGGGCTGATAATCTCGATTTGATCGGACATTCTATGTGTCTCCTTGGTACGTGCTCGCCGAATTCGTGGGT
>CAZDYW010000396.1:0-3040 GCA_964509655.1 uncultured Anaerolineales bacterium | reverse complement strand
GTGGTTGCCCCCGTAGCGGCATAAACCCGGTTTCTACCCCAAGACCTCCGAGGTCTCCTTTGTCAGACCTCGGAGGTCGCTACAGGAAAGGAAAACATCATGAACTTATTGGATGATTCTGTAGCTCAATCCCACCCCAAAGCGGTCAGGCTAGCTTTGATATTGATCGCCATCACCATTGTCCTGAGCTTTTTATATGCCGTTCAGCATTACGCCGGCGGCCCGATCCGACTGTCGGTGGTCAGCAGAATCAACGACCTGGCGCTCAGCCCCGATAACTCGATGATCGCCGCTGGGGCCGATGACGGGAAAGTATACCTTTGGAACACCAGGACGGGATGGTCATTAAAAACCCTTTCAGGTCACAAAGGCTCTGTCATCGGCGTCGCCTTCACGCCTGACAACGCGACCTTGATCTCGGCCGGCCACGATGGAAAAGTGTTACTGTGGGACCTGGGCAACGATGAGGTCAGAGAGACGATGGACACCGGCGACGCGCCACTGAAAGACATGTCGATGGCGGCCGATGGCTCGATCCTGGCCACGGTGGGCGAAGACGGTATGGTGCGTGTGTTCGACGCCGCATCGGGGGAGACGATACAATCTATCGGCCCAAACCCCAACACCAAGCGAGCTGTAGCGCTCAACGCCGATGGCACGCTGGTCGCGGCCGATGATGGCACAAACATCCTGATCTGGGACCCTCACACCGGTGAAGTGATACAAACACTGCAAAACCACTGCGAGGAAGAGAGCCTAAAGACGCAAGAGTCCTGTAAAGAAGCAGATGAAGATTGGGTCGGCCACAATAAAGAGGTGACCGCCCTGGCCTTCAGCCCCGACGAAGAGGATCCCCTCCTCGCTTCGGGCAGCGCCGATACGACCATCATCTTCTGGAGTCTGGAAACCGGCAAGGTCAGATGGCCATCCATCGGCCATTGGGCGGATGTTTCCGTGATGACCTTCCATCCGGACGGCAGAACGATGTTATCCGGCGGAGCGGATAACAAGATCCGCAGTTGGCGGCTGCCCGGCGGCCGAAGTACGGCCATCTATGAAGGGCACCTCAGCAGCGTCAACAGCGTGACCTTCGGATGGGGCACGGAGATGATCATCTCCGGCGGAGCAGATGGCACAGTGCGAGTATGGGAAGCAGCCAATCAGAAGGTCACTTACATCGCCTGGACCCATCGCGGGCTTCAGCCAGTGTGGGGCAAACTACTGCGCAACTGGATGTTAGTCAGCAGTATCATCGGCCTGATCAGCCTCTGGGGATTGTGGAAGTCGCGACCGTGGGGCCATCTGCTGGCGATTGCGCTATACGTAATGGGACCGATTATAGTTTTGGGACTCCCCCTGTTCGAGGTGCTCATCTATCCCCTCTCGCTGGGCGAACAGCTCGAGATCGTCTGGCCGCTGATACTGTTGGTGATGTGGTACGCCGGGTTGGTCATCATCCTCTTGCGGGAGTCGGTGGCCATACACTACGAAGCCCACCATGGCCTGTCATTATCGGAGAAGCTAATGACCAGCCAGCGGACGGTAAAAATGCGGGCGGCGATTTTCACCACCGCGGTCTGGCTGTTGATTATGGTGGTGCTCTACTCAGTGCTGCGTCGTTTCAACCTCGATGTCGCCTTCATGCGCCACTATTTCTCGTTCATCATGGCCGGCTCGTGGATCACCTTCCGCGTCTCGGCGCTCTCCATCGCACTGGCCGTAGTCTTGGCACTCCTCGGTGCACTGGGAAGGCTCTCCAAAAATCCGATCGCTAACGGTATCTCCGGCTTCTACATCTCCCTGATTAGGGGCACTCCCCTGCTGGTACAGATTTACATCTGGTACCTGGGCCTGCCGCGCGTGAACGTCGTCCTGCCGGGAGAGCTGGCCGGCATTCTGGCGCTGGGAGTCAACTACGGCGCCTACATGACAGAGATATTCCGGGCCGGCATCCAGGCCATCGGCAAGGGCCAGTACGAGGCAGCCGAGGCATTGGGCATGTCCCGCGCACAACTATATCGCCGTATCGTGTTGCCGCAGGCCTTCCGCATCGTCATCCCCCCAATTGGCAATCAGTTTATCGCTATGATGAAGGACTCTTCACTGGTATCGGTGATGAGCATCTGGGAGCTATCCTACAGGGCGCAGAAGATCGGACGCCAGAACTTCCGCTCGCTGGAGACCTTCATGATCGCCGCCGCGTTCTACTGGATCCTGACCGTGATCTTCCAATTCCTACAGGGTCAGTTAGAGGAATACATGGCCCGCAGCGAAAGGAGATAGACCAATGACTGAACCGATTATCAAGGTACGCGGTCTGCACAAGTATTTCGGCCCGCTGCACGTCATCCAAGGAGTAGACCTGGACGTAGACCAGGGAGAAGTGGTCGTCATCATCGGCCCTTCGGGCGGCGGGAAAAGCACCTTCCTGCGCTGTCTCAATTTCCTGGAAGAGCCGTCGGCCGGCACGGTTGAGGTCGACAAGATCGAGATCAACGCCGAAGGCTCGCTCCGCCAGCAGCGCAAACGCATCCGCGAACTGCGCCAGAAGGCCGGGATGGTCTTTCAGCAATTCAACCTCTTTCCCCACATGACCGCTCTGGAAAATATCATCGAAGCTCCGATGACCGTCAAGGGCCTATCCAAGAAGGAAGCTACCACCAAGGCGGAAGAACTGCTCTCCTGGGTGGGCCTATCGGAAAAGCGGGACGAATACCCATCGCGGTTATCCGGAGGGCAGCAGCAGCGCGTGGCCATCGCTCGCGCCCTGTGCATGGAGCCCAAGATCATGTTGTTCGACGAGCCCACCTCGGCCCTTGATCCTGAGCTGATCGCCGAGGTGGTGGAGGTGATGGAACGGCTGGCAGATCAGGGTATGACTATGGTGGTTGTCACCCACGAGCTCCACTTCGCCCAGGACGTATCCGACCGAGTGATCCTAATGGCCGATGGGGGATGGGCCGAGGTAGCGCCTCCCAATGAACTATTCACCAATCCCAAGGAAGAGCGCACCCGTCAGTTCCTGGCCCACATCCTGTGA
>CAZDYW010000395.1:0-3042 GCA_964509655.1 uncultured Anaerolineales bacterium | reverse complement strand
TGCGTGGTGTCGAGCACGTCAACCTCTTTTTCGACGAAGAGCCGTTTTAGCGGAGGAAATTTGAGATGAAGAAATGGCGCATTGTATCTGCGGCAGCTATGGGGGCCGGGCTGGCCCTCATCCTGGTCTCGATTTTTATTGCCCCTGATTCTATGGCCGAGGTCCAGTCGAAAACATACTATGTGCAGGAGAACGCGGCTGGCGACTGTCTTTCGGTCACCACGCCTTGCGGCTCTGTGCAGCAGGCCCTTGACCTGGCCGATGACGGCGACGAGATTCTGGTCGCCACCGGCACCTACACCGAGAACCTGGTCATCACCCGTGGCGTCCGGCTGCGCGGCGGCTGGAACGTCTCCTTCACCACCCAATCCCCCGTCAGTTACCCCAGCGTGATCGACGGCGCGGGCGCCCACGTCATCTCCGCCACGGTCGAGAGCGGCCCCGCGCTGATCCAGGGTTTCACCGTCCACAATGGCCGCGATGGGATTCATATCTACGCGGGCGCCTTCACCTTGACTCACAACCACATCTACTCGACCGCCAAGCAGGCCATCGAGGTCACGACCGGCACGCTCTGGATTGAGAGCAACGTCATCAGCAAGGCCGTCGACGGTGGCATCAGCATCAACGGGGGCACCGCCGCGATCTCCGCCAATCTCGTCCACGAAGTCGATGGCGACGGCATTCACACCGAGGACGAGTGCTCCCGCGTGGAGGTGCAGGGGAACACGGTCTACAGCGTCAGCAGCGACGGCATCGACGCCGCTGGTCGCGTCCTCACGCTGACGGCGAATCTGGTCCACGATACCGGCAAGCACGGTCTGTACATCAGGGACGCCGAGACCGCGCAGGCGCGAGGCAACCGTGTCTACGAAACCGGTGAGCGCGGCATTTACGCCCGCGATTGCTCACCGATCCTGGCCGATAACATTGTGCATGACACCGGCGAGGATGGCATTTACAGCCACGAGTCCTGCGCCGAGGTAGAGATCCGCGACAATACTGTCTATGGCGTCGGCGATGACGGCGTGGATGGGCGCGGCTCGACGCTGCTCATCAGCGGCAACGTCGTCACCGACAGCGCCGACAACGGCTTGAAGGCCGAGCAAGCAATGCGCACGCTGATCGAAGCCAATCGGGTCTACGGCGTGGGCGACGCGGGCATAGACCTGGACGACGCCGGCGCTTTCACCGTCACCAACAACATCATCGCCCTGGGGAGCGGGGAGCCCAGCGCGACCGGGATTTTGATCCAGACCGGCGCCTCAGCCCGCAATTTTATTCACCACAACACGCTCGTCGGCGGCAGTGCCGCGCGGCTCGGCACCGGGATCAGCCTCACGGTGGGCGGCTTCGAAGTCTTGATGGTCAACAACATCGTCGTCAGCCACAGCGTCGGTATCAGCGCGACAGCGGGGGCCATGCCGAGCGTGACTCACACGCTGCTCTGGGGCAATGGCCTCGATCCCATCACGGGAACGGAGGCCGTCATAGGAGCGCCCCGCTTCGTCGCTCCGGCCTCCTGGGATTATCACCTGCGGCCCGATTCGCCCGCCGTGGACGCCGGGCTGGAGGTCGGGCTGGAGGAGGATGTGGACGGCGACCCGCGCCCGCTCGGCCCACGGCCTGACATCGGCGCCGATGAGGTTCCGTCCCCCGGCGAGGATGTGCGGGTTTACCTGCCCCTGATCCTGAGAACGCAGCCCGCCTCCCCGGATTCAGACGTGGTGCTCTATGAAATCTACGCCGAGCCCGGCGACCTGGCCTTTCTGGAGCAGGATCCATATCGGGATGAGACAATCCCGGCCCAGTTCGTCTACGGGCGCGACTGGGAGGTGGAGCTGCGCTATCGGGGCGACGTCTCCCGCCTGATGCCCAAGAAGTGCTGGAAGGCATTTTTCCCCGGCTCCGATCTCTTCCAGGAACAGGAGGAGCTGAACCTCAACGCAGACTATCCCGATCAGACCCTGCTGCGCAGTTACATCGGCTACGATCTCTTCTCCCGCGTCGGCGTACACGCGCCCCGCGCCGGTTACGCCCGCTTGAACATCAACGACGAATACAAAGGGCTCTTCTCCCAGGTCGAGCAGATCGACGAGCGCTTCCTCCATCGCGTGGGTCTGGATATGCACGGCAATTTGTACAAGCCCTACTACGGCAACCTGACCCTGGAGGATAGCGAGTGGTGGTATGAGGAGCATTACCCCAAGAAGACCAATCGCCAGAGCGGCCACGATGACCTGATCGAATTTGTCGAGCTGATCAACGAGACGCCGGAAGAGGAGTTCCCGCAGGCCATCGCCGAGGTTCTGGACGTCAACGAGTGGATCGATTGGTACGCGGTCAACGTGCTGCTCGGCAACGCCGAGATGATGGAGAAGAATTATTATCTCTACCACGCGCCGCTTTACGATGACGGCGAGGCGCGTTGGATCATCCTGCCCTGGGACGTGGACATCGCGCTCGGCCACAACGTCGGGCCGGGCGGCGGGGGCTACGATCACCTGCTGGATGAGGAGATCAGTTGGGATAATCCCATCGATACCGGCGCCGATCCTGCGGCCCTTTACAATCACCTGATCTACCGCATGATGGGCGTCGAGGAGTTCCGCTCATTCTACTGCCGCCGTTTGAAGGAGATCATGGCCGATCAGTTCAGCCCGGCCGAGATGTTTCCCCGCATCGACGCGGCTTATGAGCACATCCACACCGCCGCCGAGGCCGACCCTCATCGCTGGCAGCCGAACGGCTTTCAGTTCTCCGACGGCCCCCAGGAACTGAAGACCTACATCACCAACCGCATCGCCTTTCTTGAAGGGGAGATGGTTGACTTTTGCCCCGGCTGGCCGGAGATGGAGCCGCCGCTCGCCCTCAACGAGCTGATGGTCAAAAATAGCAGCACCATCGCCGACGAGAGCGGCGATTATGATCCTTGGATTGAGCTTCACAACCGCAGCGCCACGCTGAGCTGGGATGTCGGGGGGATGTACCTGACCCACGAGTCCGCGCTTACGGGTGTGACGACGCAATGGACGATCCCCG
>CAZDYW010000394.1:0-3049 GCA_964509655.1 uncultured Anaerolineales bacterium | reverse complement strand
GTCCAGCCGAAGATGTCGGCAGCAGTGGAGGGGCGCTCGCCGGTCTCCGCGTTGTAATACTCGTAGATACTGGGATGTCCCATCACCAACTCCAGCGTCTTATCGCGCAGCGCATGCGCCAGTTCGTGATCGCCTACCTGGTGCAGGGCCTCGATGAAGAAATAGTTGATATTAACCCACACCGGGCCACGCCACATCCTCGCCGGGTCGAAGTGTGGATCGTTCCGCGCCACTGTGGGAATGGCGTAATTATCGGCTGAATCTTCAGCCCAAAACTCATCGGGGTCGGTGAGATGTTCTAGCAAGCGATCTCGAATGTGCTGGGGCAACTGACCGGTCCAGAGGGGGTAAAGGTTGAAAGGGGTGACGACGGGAATCGGTGCCTCGTCGTGGAGCGCGTGGAAGAGCCCGGCCTCCCCGTCCCAGAAATCCTCGATCATACGCTGTACAATCGCGGTGGCGCGCCGCCGCCACATGGCACCCTCGGTCTTCATCCCTAGCTCCTCCGCCATTATGGCCAGCGAACCCATCTGGACGCAGAGGTAAGTGTTCAAATCTGGCGATTCGACCGGCATGCCATAATCCCAAAGCGGGCTATCGTCCAGGCCCGAAGAGTAGGGGTGGTTGTATTGGGCCAATCCATCGGCGTCGTCGTCGTTCATGCTGAACCACCAGGCGTTCCAGCGCACCAGCGGCACGTAGATTTCCTTCAGGAACTCCAGATCGGGGTCGGTCTCGTGCAGCTTGAGCGCGGCCCAGGCCAGGATGGGGGGCTTGGTGACCTCGGCGCGGATTGGATGTTCGATCTCGGCCACGACGCCTTCGTCGTAGACTGCGTCTGGCAACATCCCGTCCGCCAGTTGATGGGCCAGCATGGCGCGGATCTGGTTGCGTGCCAGCTCCGGGTCGACGTGGCGATAGGCCAAAGTGTGCAGCGCACTGTCCCAGAGCCACAGCCCCACGTAGTTCACCTTGGAGGGCGTCATCGCCTCGTAGGCCACGTTGCCCTGCGGGCTGATGAGATTATTCGCCATAGTCCACCAGGCGTAGGCGTAGGTGCGGCTGTAACGGTCGCAGACCGGCGGCACACGCTCGAACCAGCGCCGCCAACGTTCCTCCGCTGCGGCGTGGGCGGCGGAGAAAGACTTCACCTCGTGGCGCAGCTCCAGACCCTCGCCGACGGTGAGGGTGATCGCGCGGTCATCGCCAGGCCGGACGATGAACTCGACGACATAGCCGCCCGCGTCGGGCGTGATCCGATTGCGGAGCGGTTCACCGTTGCTGGCATAGCTGAGGTTGCGCACGGCCTTGAAAGCGCCGCCCTGTGGGGTCTCCTCCCAGAACTGGGGCGAGACGTGGAAGCGCAGCCCGGCGGTCACGTCGGGTGGCAAGCCGAAGGAGAGCGTGCAGCGATCCTGGAAGACCAGGCCGAAATCGCCCAGGCGAGTGCGCAGGAATAGGGCGTGAGGGTAGCTCACCACCGTCTCCAGATCGAGGCCCTCGCCGTTCTCGTCAACCAGGCGCAGCTCGCGGATGAAGGGCGGGCGCTGCAAATAGGTGTCCAGGCCGGGCTGAAGTCCGGTCAGGCGCTCGGCCAGCTTGACTCGCAGGCGGTTGTGATTGGGCACCCGATAGACCAGCAAGCGGGAGCCCCGGTCGCTGAAGGGCACGCGGGTGACGTCGATGTGGTTCTTGAGTAGGTTAAGGTAGGAGGAACTTGTGGAGTGCGTTTCTCTTTTTTTTGACATCGGCTAGGTCCTCAAATCCAAGCCGCTTACCACGACGGTCACTTGCTCCGGCCCTATGTTTTCCAACTGACCATCCGGCCCAAATGCCAGGGCCGATCCGGCTGGAATGCCCAGCCCCAGGCAACCTGGATGGAGCGCCAGGAGGCTCTGCAAGGATTGAGCGGCCTCAGTTCGGGTGAAGTGAGGCTCTATGGCGGCGTTTGGCAGCCAGCCCCAACCGGGCTCGGTGCGTTCGGGATCGTCGGGGTCGGCGATCCAGGCGCCCAAGGGAACCGCTCCCGCGCCCATCCCCAAGATAACAGCGCCGGCCTCGAAGGCGCGTGCCATCGCCTTCAGCGCCGGGCTGGAGCTCAAAACCCGCGCCAGATTCAGCACATCAGGCCCGTCGCCGATGTAGATCAGCCCGGCCTCCTCCAGCATGCGACAGCTTTGCGCCATCTGTGCTCCGCCCGCGTCGAAGATGGGGACGATGTAACCATGCGGGCCGCCCAGATCGGCGTAATAATCGAGCAGCGCTTCGTGCTCGGCGGTCGAGCCGCCAGCCGTGGGTAGCACGGCGATCGGCTGGTCGAGATTCGACCAGCCCAGCGCGGCGGCGTCAATATCTCCGGTCTCGTTCGCCTCCCAGTCGCCGCCGCCGGCCAGCAGCAGCCAGCCGGTTCCGGCGTGCCAACGGAAAGGTCCTGCTCGTGTCAGGTTCATATTCCCAATCCAGATGTTCTAAACGCGCGTGACGTATTCGCCGGTGCGGGTATCGACGCGGATGACGTCTCCCTTCTCGACGAAGAGGGGCACTTGCACCTTCAGCCCGGTCTCCAGCGTCACATCCTTCATCGCGCCGGTGGCGGTATTTCCCGCGATGGCCATCTCCGAACTGACCACCTCCAACTCAACCGAGGTCGGCAACTCCACGTCAATCGGCTCCCGCCCATAGGTGGAGACGAGCAACTTCATCCCTTCCTTGAGATAACCCGCTTTCTCCTCCAAGATGGCGGCGGGGACGGCCAACTGCTCGTAGGTCTCGGTGTCCATGAAGTGGTAGAGTATATCGTCGTTGTAGAGATACTGCATGCCGCGTCGCTCGACGAAAACGTCATCGACCTTATCGCCGGAGATAAAGGTGTGCTGGATGGTCGAGCCGGTGCGCAGGTTGCGCAGCGTGGTGCGGATGTAGGCCTTGCCGCGCCCTGGCTTGTGATGTTCATATTTCAGCACACGGTAAAGCTCGTCGTCCATCACAAATGTGGTACCTTTGCGTAACTCATTGACATCAATCATTTTTCCTCCTGAAAGTAAAACGT
>CAZDYW010000393.1:0-3059 GCA_964509655.1 uncultured Anaerolineales bacterium | reverse complement strand
AAGGTTCCCCCCAGCCAGGAGGGCCAACCCATGGCCTGTTCCATCACTGTCGGGCGCACCGTTTCTGGCGGCGCCGGGCATAAAATGATGTAGGATTTGTGCCGTCGTGTACAAGGTTGTGCATAGATCAAAGCGCCATCGATGAGATTTTAACTTCTCACACTCTCCAAAATCAAGTACAATAAGGGGAGAGATATACAGCATGCAGGGAGCAACCTTCCCGAGACCTACAAAAAAAGAGATAGGAGAGATTGATGAAAGATCGAGTTAGGCGAGCGCTAGTGCTGTCCGGTGGCGGAGGGCGCGGAGCCTACGAGTGTGGCGTCTACAAGTACCTAGAGGAGATTGAGTTTTTGCCGGAAATCCTGGTCGGCACCTCTATCGGTGCCATCAACGCGGCCGCTATCGCATCGGGGCGCAGCGCGGCGGAGCTGGAAGCGGCCTGGATGGAGACACGGACGCGGGATATACAGCGTTTCTGGCGGCTGAGGCCGTGGCGCTCGATCTATGACACCAGCCCTTGGCGGAAAACGCTTCATCGCTTCATCGACTTCGATGCGCTGTGTCAGACCGATAAGAAATTGCTCGTCACTGCCACCGAGATTGAGACCGGAGAGTTGCGCATTTTCAACAATCATGATCTCACTCTAACCCCAGAGCATATTCTGGCCAGTTGTTCCATCCCACTGGTCTACCCCTGGACCAAAGTGGAAGAGCATCATTATTGGGATGGCGCGGTGATGGCCAACACACCGTTGGCGGGGGCTATTGACGCTGGCGCGGATGATATTTTGGTCGTATTGCTCTCTCCGGTAGGGGAGCGGCGCATCGATCCGCCGCGCTGGCCCTGGAAAGCGCTGACGGTGATCCTCGATCTGGCGCTCAGCGCCACTTATGAGAATGATGTCAAGCAACTGGAGACCATCAACCAATTGGTGCAAGCTCAGTTGGATCAGAAGCACCGTTACGTAAGTTGCCAGGTGATCACGCCCAGCCAGGAGACGAGCTTGCTGCGCATTGTGCGCTACGAGCCGGAGATGAGTCGGGAACTGATTGAGCTAGGGTATGAGGACACGAAGCAGGCATTAAGTTCTTAGAGGTTTCAGCAGACCTTGAGGAGCTTTATTAGCCGTAGAC
The DNA here is from genome assembly GCA_964509655.1 of uncultured Anaerolineales bacterium. Classification (GTDB taxonomy): domain Bacteria; phylum Chloroflexota; class Anaerolineae; order B4-G1; family B4-G1; genus CAZANJ01. The sequence continues at coordinate 1,922 of CAZDYW010000393.1, read as the reverse complement.
GCCGCGATAGGACTCTGGCAGCAGTTCAGCGATGCGTGACATGATGAGGTCGGTATACTGACGCAGCTTTTCGCCACGCACACGCTCGTCTTCAGGTAGGCGGAAGGGCTCGCCGATTGCGATCTGTACGGGTGCGCGACGCAGCCGGAGCAAGTTGTGCTTGATCTTCTCCGTGCCTGTTATGCCGAATGGTACGATGGGCACGCCAGCGCGGGTAGCCAGATAGGCCACGCCCGCCTTTCCTTCTTGCAGGGCGTGGGTCTCCCGAGCGCGGGTTCCCTCTGGAGCTACCCCCAGCACCTCCCCGCGGTCCAGCACCTCCAGCGCCTCCCGCAATGCATGCCGATCAACCTCGCCTCGCTGCACCCAGATAGTACCGCCTAGTGACAGAATCGAGGCGTAGAGTGGATTCCCTCTGTGTTTGCTGGCGGCGAAAGCGCGCACTGTGTGGGGACAGACATAAAGCAGAAGGGGTAAGTCGAAGATGGAGAGGTGGTTAGTAACAAGGATATATGGCGGCTCTTCGGGAAGGTTTTCTATCCCGGTGTACTCCAGCCGGGAAGTCAATTTTGTGATAGTGTTGGCGATAGTGCGTAAAAGGCGATAAGCTCTACTCATTTTATCAAAGCGGTTCATTCTGGGACGCGCCCTAGTGCAATGATGTTAAAGTCAGCCGGTGCATCGCCGTAAAATGCAAACAGCATACTGAACGGCGCCACGCTGCCTGATGCTAGGGGGCCATTTGTCTCCACTGTGTTTTGACGGAATCCGGTGACCAGTCCTTGGGCATCATACGTGGTCACGATGACAGCGGCATGTCCAGCTGCCTTGTCGGTGCTAGCGTTTTGCACCAAGCCGCTCACTCGAAATTGGGACCCGGAGGGTCGACCTTCCACCTCTTTCACAGTAAGAGGCACGTAGGAATCAACTAGGCTCCCGGCCTCTTGTCCACGGATGATTGTCACCTGGTAGTTGGCCCAGTTTGGAGGGGGCGCGGTGAACAGGATGCCGAAGGGGGACTGCGTGCCCGGAGGGATCAGTTCGGCGGCCGCGAAGGTATCTGCCTCGGCCAGCGTCTCACCGGCGGCGTCGAGGAGACGCACCCGCACTTGCACGTTAGTTAGCGTAATAGGGGTGGTGTTAACGATCTCCCCCATCGCCCACAGCCCGCCGACCGGTGTTTCATAGAAGGCGATGCCTTGCTTTTTGATGGGTTGCGGCGTGGGAGTGGGCAAGAGCAATCCGGGGGAGACTTCGGTCGTCTCCTCGCCGGTGGGGATGACCAGCCGCTGTCCCACCTGCAAGAGCAATGGGTTATCGATGCCATTGACCTTCTGGAGGGCATCGACGCTAACTCCGTAATCGAAAGCGATACCTTGCAGCGTCTCGCCCTGCTGGACGGTGTGGACGAAGGGAGTGGGCGTGACAGTCTGCGTCGCGGTGGGGGCCGGGGGGAGTAGTGGAGCGGTCGCCGTTGGCCTGGGAGTTGGCGTGGAGAGCGGGGCTGATGTGCTGGTTGGCGATTCCTCACTCACAACGGTCGGCTCTGGTGTGACCACCTCGCCGCAAGCTGTCAAAGTAATCAGCAGGAGCGCGAAAAGAAGGCTCAATCTCTCATTTACATTCATTTTGCGATTTCGGGTGTCTTCTCAATATTTTGGGGAGCACGGCTGAAGATTCAGCCGTCATCTTGACGACAAAGGATTCAGCAGGATACCGGCGCTCCATCTTTCTCCCCGACTTATTGAGAGCATACGATTTCGGGATCAGATAACTGCTCTAAACCTGGCGTGATTATACCACATCTGCTATCTCAGTCTAGCCTTTGAAGGGGGAGCGTCACACATTGGGGACAAGTTCCTGGAAGGGGGAACGGGCGTGTAGATCAAGGTGACATCGTCCGTCACCGCGCTGGTCGGGAG
>CAZDYW010000392.1:0-3065 GCA_964509655.1 uncultured Anaerolineales bacterium | reverse complement strand
CCCCTACAGTGGAGGGCGTATACTGCGCGAAAGGGGCTACGATGAGCAGATCGTCAATGCCGTTCTCGCGCACGGCGAGACGGGCACCCCGCGCGACACGTTGATGGCCAAGGCGCTATACGCCGTCGATGAGCTGACAGGCTTGATCGTCGCCGTCTCCCTCGTTCGTCCCACCAAGGACATCCGAGATGTAAAAGTCCGCTCCGTGCGCAAGAAGTGGAAGGATAAATCCTTCGCGGCGGCGGTCGACCGAGAAAGCATCGAGAAAGCAGCCGAGAGCCTGGATATGGAGTTGTGGGATCACGTCGGCCTGGTGCTAAAAGCCATGCAGGGTATCGCCGCCGACATCGCACTGGACGGACGGCTCGCTTCGGGCTAACCTCGCCGAAGTACAGCGATTGCCCTTTCACCTTTACACCCCCACCCATTCGTGCTATACTGAGCTTGTCACGCGCAATTTCTGGCAAGGAAAAATTGGCTTTCCTCCACATCTCTGGTATACTACCTATCGAGGAGCGAGGCGTGAGCATCCAAGCTGAACAGAAAACTTGGATACAAAGATGGGCAGAAGATATTGAGGTGTCCGGCCTGTCTTCGCTGGTGCTACTCCTCATCGAAGCGACCTACGCTTTTAGGTTTCTGGGTAACCATCTATTCCTCATCACTCAGCCGCTGATGAGCGGCATCTTGGAAGAGACGACGATCAAACGAGCAGCCACATTGCTCAACAATCCGGAATCGCTGGCGCAGCTAAAAGCGCATCTGGAAGGAAGGGATATTTAGACTATGAATGGCCTTCTAGAACTCGCTCCCGGAGCGCCCGTGAGCGCTATCCTCTTGCTGGCGTTAAGCGTATTGGTGCTGGCAATAGTAATGATCCTGCGAGGCCGAAAAGGGCCTCGTCCGGAAATGCGCCAACTCCTCGCTTTCGGGAATCTGGAAAGTGAAATAAGGTGCGCGGCCGAAAGGGGGCAGCCCATCCACATCGCGCTGGGAAGCGGGGGGCTGACCGGCCCAGACGCGATTATATCGCTGGCCGGGATGCAAGTGATAGAAGGCATCGTCGACACCACTGTATCCTACAAAAATCCCCCGGTCATCACTGTAGGCGATCCCACCCTGCTTCCACTGGCCCAAGACCTCCTGCGCCGAGCATATGAGCGTCAACAACTTATGGATTTATATGACCCCGGCTGCGTGCATTTCATCGCACCTTCGCCGATGGCATACGCGGCCGGCGCAGCTCACACAATCATCGCCGAAGACGCCAACACCAACATCACAGCCGGCGCGTTTGGGCCAGAAGTTTCACTCATCACCGATGCTGGCGCAAGGCTCAATTTACCCCAACTAGGAGCAGTAGCCGCTCCATATGCAATCGGGCCATTGTATCCCACCACGGAACGGTTAGCGGTCGGTGAGGAAGTGTTCGCATCCGGCGCTCAACTCACCGGAAAGCGAAAATACCTAGCAGGCCTCCTGGCCGAGGACGTTCTACGCCTTATCATCGTGCTGGTCATCCTGGGCGCGGCGGCTTTAGCCTTTATGAGTTAGAAGAGATATGCTTCAAGGGGTCCAATGGGGAACATCGTCAAGCGCATAGTCAGAAAATGGATACCCATCCTCATCACCACGCTCACAGGTGCAATCATCCTAGTCGGCTACCTGAACCCCACGCCGACAATGGTCTATTATCGCGACCACTTGATTGAGTGGGGCGTCATAGTCGCAGCCTTCGCCTTCATCCTCGGCCTGTTCAACGTACTGCGTGTCCACGGTCGTCGAGTAATAGACATGAAACAGAATTGGCCCTACAGCTTGGTGTTGATGATCGCAGCTTTGATAGCCTGGATGCCGCCATTCCTGCGCGGCCCATGGCTAAATCTTCAGCCGAGCACGCTTACCCGCCAAATGCTCAACTATGTCATACTCCCAGTGGGTGCTACGCTGACCGCACTTCTCGTCTTCACCTTGACTGCGGCGGCTTTCCGCCTGCTGCGTGTACGGCGCAGTGTCGGGGCCTTGTTCTTTATCCTGATTGTAATAGTAGCACTTTTAGGCAGCACGCCGATTTTGGGCTGGGAATGGCTAAGTGATATCCGAACTTGGATGATCAAAGTGCCAGGTATGGCCGGTATGCGTGGCCTACTTCTAGGCGTAGCGCTGGGCGTAGTCATAACCTCTTTGCGAGTTATCTTTTTTAGCGAACATCCCCAGAGCGAATTCTAAAGCCTGGCTAAAATCATCTTCAGCGAGCAGATTGAGAGTGATAAAGCGATATGATCCGCTGCCCAAATTGTGGTACAGCTAACCGAAAAGGTAGTCGCTTCTGCAACGAATGTGGTTCACCATTGCCAGGCACTGGCCTACGTTGTCCAATGTGCGGAGCCAATAACCCTGTCGGTAACGTCTACTGCCAGAAATGTAACGCACGCTTGACCCCGATGGTTTCACAACCTCAGCAAGAAGAAACTGAAGAAGAACGCGGACCGATTAAGGGCGTCTCATTACCCTCTATTCCGCTGGAGGAAGAGGGGGAGTCGGACGATTGGCTATCGCAGCTACGAGGCTCCGCGCTGGAGGAAGAGGAAGAAATCGAAGAGGAGATAGCTCCAGAGGAGCCAGCAGAGCAAGATGAGGTCCCCGACTGGCTCCAGGGCCTGAAACCACTTGGCGAGGAAGCAGCACCAATGGAAGAGACTGAGATTAAGGCCAAGGTTGAGACATCAGAGAAGCCAGAACGTGCCGAGGTGCCCGACTGGCTGCGCGACGCCGCGCCACCGGAATCGGAAATCGACCCCGCTCCGCAAGTTGAAGCTCCCCCATCCGCCGAGGAACCGGAACGCGCCGAAGTTCCCGATTGGCTGCGTGATGCTGAACCACTGAGAACCGAGGAAGAGGTTGAAGCCGAGGCAACGGCAGAACCGGAGGAAGCTGGGATCCCCGACTGGCTGCGTGATCTGGTTCCCCATGAAGCTCCCCCATCGCCAGCAACAGATCGACCAAGGGAGCAAGAACAACCCAATTGGTTAGAGCAAGCGGAGGATATTGAGGTTGATTCTGAG
>CAZDYW010000391.1:0-3069 GCA_964509655.1 uncultured Anaerolineales bacterium | reverse complement strand
CCAAAGCTATCGAACCACTTCCCCAGCCGGTAATTCTCCAGCGCCCTCTCGACGTAGGGGATCACGTTGTCGGGCAGATCGTCCATACCAAACCAGGCCAAACGGTCACACTTATGGGGCTCCCGGTTTTCGACCTCGCCCGACCACGACCGCGCAGCGAGGAAGAAATCGATTCGTTCTTCATCCGATATGCGATGCATCACCCCGACGACTTGCAGGTCTTCCGGCGCGATTTTGATGCCTGCTTCCTCCTGCGCCTCTCGCATCATCGCGGCCTTGACCCCCTCGCCACCGTTCAAGTGACCGGCGACAACGCTGTAGTTGCCATCTTCATATCCGGTGTTGAAGCGACGCAGCAAGAGGACCTTGTGATCACGAATAAGGAAGAGATGAACGGCTGAAGGTAGCTTGAATCTCATCGCTCTTGAGGGAGAATCTACAGTGAAGCCCCATCGCCTCTTTCGGCGAGGGGCTTGCACTAATCAGATTAAGATGCAACGCGCTTCCCAAAGTGCATTGCACATAGCTGCTTATAAAACTGAAATCTTGCCGCTAGAATTCGTGCACCTCAATCGCCTTACGGTAGAGGTTGATATACTCTTGCGCCGAGGCGGTCCACGAGAAATCGGTCGTCATCCCCCGCCGCTGCAACGTGGCCCAGGTTTCCTTGTCCTGATAGACCTTTAGCGCTTGCTCCACTGCCTTGCGACAGTCTTCGGGGGTCAGTTCCTCGAAGACGAAGCCGGTGCTCAGGCCGCCCTCAGCGTAGCCGGTGACTGTATCGGCCAGGCCACCCGTTCTCCTCACGATAGGTACGCAGCCATAGCGCATCGCGATCATCTGTCCCAGTCCACAGGGCTCGATGGCGCTGGGCATGAGGAACATGTCGGCCCCGGCGTAAATTCGACGCGCCAATACCGCGTCAAATTTGAGGTAGGCGCGAATCCTGTTGGGGAAACGAGCTTGCAAGCGCTCAAACATCTCGTGGTATTTAGGCTGCCCGGTGCCCAGGAGGACAAATTGCGCGTTCCGCTCCTCCATCAGCCAGGTCAAGACCGGTTCCATCAAACTCATCCCCTTGACGTCGTCGAGCCGTGAGACCATCCCGATGAGGGGTAATTCAGAGCGAGCAGGGAGGCGAGCTTGCTGTTGCAAGGCGGTCTTGTTGGTCGCCCGGCGGTTGAGGCTCTCGACTTCGAAGTTGTGGGGGATGTGAGTGTCGGAGGCGGGATCCCATTCGTCATAATCGATCCCGTTGAGCACGCCGAAGAGTCGATCCTCTCGCTCTTGCAATAAGGGGTCAAGCCCCATCCCCATCTCCGGGGTGAGAATTTCCTGTGCGTAACGTTCGCTGACCGTGCTGACCAGATCGGCGTGCGCGACACCTTGCGCCATCCAGTTCACGTCGCCTGGCGGTTCGACCGGTAAATGTTTAACCTCCTCCAACTGGGCAAAGGTCAGGATCAAACGCCCAGTGATGCCTTGGTAGGCCAGGTTATGGATGGTGAAGAGTGTGGCGATATCGCGGTAGAATGGATCTCGCCAGCCGGTCACGTCCAGCCAGGTGGGGACGAAGCCGGTGTGCCAATCGTTAGCGTGGATCACGTCCGGCTTCCAATCCAACTGATGCAGCGCACCGAGGGCGGCGTGCCCAAAGACGACGAAGCGCTGCGCGTCATCCTCGAAGCCATAGACCTGATCGCGGGAGGTAAAATAATGTTCGTTCCAGAACAGGTAGACCGGAAGTCCTACGTCCAAATCACTCCGCATCAGATGGACTTGCTCTTCTCCGGAGCCGGCCGGGACTGAAATCGGTTCCCCGATTTTCTTGAGTGCAAACTCACTGCTGCGGATTGTGCCATAACGCGGTATCGCAAGCCGGACATCGTGGCCCAATGCCCGCAATGCCTTGGGAAGCGAACCGGCCACGTCGGCCAGGCCTCCCACCTTGGCGAAAGGCACTGCCTCGGCGGAGAGAAACAAAATTTTAAGCGGTTTTTCAGTCATGTCTACAATTCCTTCAGAGTTGGTGGTGACTCGAATCACTGAGATAAGATCACACGCTGGCAAAACGCCCGCGCCGACTCTCTATCTGCTCCACAATCTCACGATTAATATCGCGTAATGTCTCCAGGTCACCGGCGGAAAGGTGCGGTTGTAATATCTCGAAAAGGGGCTCCATCTTTACTTCGTGGTTTTGGAGAAGCATCATCACGTCTGTCTCGTAAAGGGCCGCTTTTTCGAACTGAAGTTGCCGATAGAGGGAGGGGAGTGCGTATAGTTTGAGCAAAATCAGCCCCTCAACAGTGACGCAGGGAACGCGCTGACCTTGAAAAAAGAAGTGGTCGGCGTGGTGATTTTTGACATACTTAAAGAGTGGGTGGGTGGTCAGCAAAGCGTCGATGCGTAGGCCACGGAAACGGGCCCGGATGAAATGGCTTTCGCGGCTCTCCACGCCCAATCCCTCGATCCGATCCAGGTCAGGCCCTGAAATGACAATTTCCACATCCTCCGTGTTGCGACCATCGACGTAACGCAAGAGGGCTAATCCGCCTATGAGCAAATAGTCCACTTCAAGCGCCGCCAAGCGCTCGAACAGGGCTTTAACTGCGCAGGGGAGCGTCTCAACACTCTCCACATTGTGAGAGGATAGCGCCGGTTTCTCTTGGGTCTCATTCCGATCACCAAAGTTAAACAAAGCGGCGCATTGCACAATACGGCCCAGCGGAAGAGTCGAGTGGTAGGTTGCTCCGCTCATCTCTCACATCGTTGTGGGCGTAGGCGTCCACGTGGGGGCCGGCGTGGGCGTGGGCGTGATCTGTGGCGGGGTCACCAGCATTCCCGCCATGCTCAAGCCCATGCTGATGACGACCAGCAAGCTGATAATCCAGGCAATGACTCTAGTTCGTCTAGTCCGTCGATCTCTTGTATATTGCACAAACACCTCCGGTTCTCTATATTCGGCTTTCATTATAGCACAGTGGGGACGATTCACAAGCAGAAGCCCCGATCTTCTCGCTGGAAGACGGGGCTCTGTCTTTATCATTGGGCGGGCACGGAGGCCCGCCC
>CAZDYW010000390.1:0-3075 GCA_964509655.1 uncultured Anaerolineales bacterium | reverse complement strand
GAGCGGGGAATTGTGAAGGAATGATTGGGAATTATCGCAATGGTGTGCTATAATCATAATCTGCATAACGATAAATTGCACTATTGTGGACAAATTGACAACGCTAAGCTTAATCCAAGGAAATAAAGGAACCTTATAGATGCGTTTCGAGCTGTGGAGGCAGTGGGTCCGTTTGGCTTTCCTCCAACCTGAGATAGGGGACTATGTGCTCCTGGCTATTTACAGCTTGGTAGCCATAGGTATTCTGGTAAGTTATCGTCGGGATTTCTTCAACTTCACTTGGCGCAAGCTCGCCATGTTCGTCGTGCTATTGGCCGCCCCGCTACTCACCGAGCGGCTGCTAGTGATCCATTTCTCCCGCCCCAGCCTGCTGCCTCCCCCAAACGTTCCGGTGGAGCCATCCTCCCCGTTCACACCGCTGCTGGGAACCTTGCCCATAATCGCCGCCGCCGCTTGGCTGGGCGCCGGGCCAGCCCTGCTGGTGGGAATGGTGAACGGAGTCCTACGCGCCGGCACGATGAACGGCAGCCCCACCGACGCCTTCCATCTCGCATTCCTCGGCTTCATGGCCGGCTACCTCCTCCGTCAAGATTACAAAGGGAAGCTACCCCTTCTCTTGCGCCAGCCGCTCGTTGCGGTTCCAGTCACGGCCTTGTTCTCCAAACTGTTGTTACTGCTCTCCGTGTTCGTACACGTATCCGATTCGGGCCTCTCAGGGTTCGACTACGCCGTGACACTGATGAACGCCCGGCTCGGTCCGGCTATGCTCGGCAGTCTCATCGCGGCGATCATAATCCAAGCCATCTACCAGTTCTTCCCCCGCATCCAGCCCGTCCGCGCGGCGCGGCGCACCCCACCCTACAGCCGCAGTATAAACCGCCGCCTGCTCTTCCTCTTCGTGCCCTTGATCATGATCATCACTTTTGTGCTACTCTACGGGGTGACCGCGACCGCCATCCGCCAGGCCACATTGAGCGCTGTGGAGGAAATGGCACGGGACGCCAGCAGCGCCGCCGAGGGCATCCCATATTTCATTCACACCGGTCAGGGCCTGTTATCGGAGTTCGCCGATGACCCTATGCTGTGGCACAGCGAACCTATCACACTGGAAACCCAGTTGGGAAATGATTTGCGCACTGTCGCTTTCTTCGACCAACTGATGCTATTCGACACAGATGGTAAACCGTTGGCGATGTATCCACCGGCACCGACCGGCGATCCGCAACTGACAGCCCAGGAAAGCGTGCTATTACAGCGTGTGCTCGAAAGGGGCGCCACACAGATCAGTTCCGCCCATTCATCGCCGCGAGGAGAGGCTATGCTCTCCTTCCTCACCCCGGTGGCGCCGCCGGACGATCTGGAAAGCGCCCAAGAGTTCCGCGCCCTTATCGGACGTACCCGCCTTGACGTCAACCCCATCATCAACCGCCTCCTGGCCGGTCTACAGTGGACCAACGCTCAGGGGGAGGGATTTGTGATTGACTCGGAAAATAACATTGTGGCCCATCCTGATCTTGATATGCTACTGGTCAAGTGGGAGGTGAACAGAGAACGTCCACGCATCGCCACCGTACTGCGCGGCTGGGCCTACGAAAGCCGCAACCCCCGCGATAACACGCGCCAGTTGATCTACTACCTACCGGCTGAGGGATATCCCTGGGCCGTGGTTATCCGTCTCCCATACAAAGTAGTGCTCGGACAGGCTCAACAAATCGCTACCCCGCTCCTCATTCTCCAGCTACTGCTCGGCGGCGGGCTAGTGATTATCATTCCTCTGGTCACAAGTTGGCTGACCCGACCGCTTAAACAATTGGCCGCCGCGGCCGACCGCATCGCGGAGGGCGATCTCACCCAACCAGTCCAAATCCCTGGCGAAGATGAGGTGGCTCGAGTGGGCGAGGCATTCGACGATATGCGAGCGCGATTGAAGGACCGTATGGAGGACCTCTCATTGCTCCTGGAAATCAGCCAGGCCGTCTCGGCGACGCTGGAGCTACCCCAGGGTATGCCCTTCATCCTCGAAGGAGCGCTCAAGGCCACCGAGGCCCAAGTAGCCCGCATTGTGCTCCTCTCGGCCAGCGGAGAGCCTCAAGTCGTGATGTCACGCGGCACACCCCGCGAAGGACTGGGCACCTTGGACCGGGTGTTCACGATGGCGACCAAGGACCGCGAACACCCCCTGATCATAGAAAATCTGGAACGCGCCAAGACACTGGCCGATCCCAGCACCCTAAGCGGCCCCATCAAAGCCGCCGTCGCTCTGCCGGTGCATACCAAGGATCAAACGCCGGCCGTCATATGGCTGGGCTACGGCGAGGTACGCCAGTTCGACGACGCCGAGATTGACCTGCTTTCCACACTGACCAGCCAGACAGCCGTGCTGGTGGAAAACGCTCGCCTCTTCCAGGCCGCCGAGGGCGGAAGAAGGCGGCTGGCCGCCATACTCTCTAGCACCACCGATGCAGTGCTGGTCACCGACCGCGATGATTGCATCCTGCTGGTCAACCCCGCCGCCGAGCGCGCCTTCGATGTGGTCGCCGATGAGGTATCGGGGCAAAAGATCGGCCAAGTCGGTCTAGCACCGGCCTTGGTGGACATCTTCAAGGCTCCCTCATCGCCAGAAAAAGCTCTGACCGAGGAGATCCCCTTGCCAGATGGGCGGACATTGTACGCCAACGCTTCGACCATCGTGAGCGCCGACGGCGAGCGGATCGGCCGCGTGGCTGTGATGCGCGATATAACCTACCTTAAGGAACTGGACGAGATGAAGTCGGAGTTCGTGGCGACCGTCTCGCATGACCTGCGTGCCCCTCTGACCTTTATGCGCGGCTACGCCACCATGTTGCCCACCGTCGGCGATATGACCGACAAGCAGCGCGATTACGTCGAGAAAATCCTGCGCGGGGTGGGGCAGATGAGCGAGTTGATCGACGACCTGCTCAACCTGGGGCGCATCGAGGCCGGCGTGGGGCTGGAGCGTGAACCTTGCCACCTGGGAGCCGTAATGGTCGAGGCTGTGGACAGCATGCGAGCGCGGGCCACGGCCAAAGGCATCACGCTGCGCATGGAGCCGGC
>CAZDYW010000389.1:0-3088 GCA_964509655.1 uncultured Anaerolineales bacterium | reverse complement strand
GATCCAGAGCGAGCAAAATGGCAAATTAACGCTGAAGAGGAAGCTTTGCAAAACCTGTCAGATCTTACCGGTCATCTATTATAGCCCAACGAATGCACGGGCACAAATGACGACCGGCGATCTCACTTCCGATCAGGGAGGCGATCATTCTGGGCGAGGGTGTAGTATTCCTCCACGTACTTGCGCAGGATCATCAAGGCGATGCGCTCCAGTCGCGCCACATCCACGAAGGAGCGCACATCGAGCAGCGCGGAGGGGCAATAGAGCTCGTAGCGCTCCTCCTCGATGACGCGGCGAAGCGCTTGCCTATCCAAGGCCAGGTTCTTATAACCCCGCGCCGTGCGGAAACGCCAGAGCTCCTCATAGAGCCGCTCCCAGTCCAGCAAGTTGAGGTGGGCTGGACGCAGCGTCTGGGCCTCCCGCGCCTCGTGACCCGCCGAACGCTCCCGCTGGGGGCCATCGGGCGTCAACACGTCGGCCCGTGCGGTCAGGTCGATGATGGGCTTGCAGGCATCGACGGGCTTCAGGCACAAACGTTCCGGCTCCTCCAAGGGCCTCTCGCTCGTGGGACCTTTGACCTTGCGCTCCCAGTTCTTGGTCGGGGCGATCCTCCGCTCCTCGGTAGCGATGCCCTCCTCTGCCAGGTAATCGCGGAACTGGGCTATGTACTTGGCTCGCACCCCGAAGATGTTCAGCCTCTCCAGTAAAGGCAGATTCTGGGGATGGTCGCCGTCGAGGGCCTCAGAGCGCTTGAGCGTGCGCCCCCTGCCCAGCAGACGCACGCCGCGCCCGAATAGCTGGATGATCTGTGGCCCCTCGCCGCGCCCGATGTTCATCAGACCCATCGTCGAGACGCGCCAGGAATCCCAGCCCTCGATGAACTTCCGCGCTCCCAGAAGGATGTTGATGGGCGATCCTTGCCGATTGATGGCCCGGAAGAGAGAACCCCCCACTTCGGTGAGTCCGGTCGAGCCGAACTGCTCCTCCTCGATGGCGATCTCTGGCGTCCTCTTCGCGGTCAGCTTGAGGAAATTTTCGGCGTCGCCGATGTTGATCAGCCCAAAGAGGCGCTCGGCGGCCCCGGCCCGCAGCCCGATCTCACCCTCGGCCGAGCGCAGGTCGACCAGGTGGAGGGCGGTCGATTGGCGCACGTGGAAAATGCGCTCCAACATATCGCCGTAGATCGCGGCTCCATCCATCCTGAGCGCGTCGAAGGACGGCATATGCAGGATGGGGAAGGCATCGGCCTCGCCACTCAGGATGGCGTCGATGGCTCGCTCCACCCAGCCGCCCTCGTTGCGCAGCACGCGGTGGAGAAAGAGCACCAGGGCTTGCACGTCGGAGAGGCTGCGCATATCATTCTTGCCCAGGCTGGACCAGGTCTTGCCGGCGTTGACGGTGTGGCCCACGAAGGTCAGGAGGGGCGGCTCGATGTTGTACTCGGCATAGAGGAGGCGCCGGTTCCGCTCGTAGCAGCGCACTTGCTCGTGGAAAGTGAGCAGATTGGCCAGCAGATAGCGGTCGGTCAGGTCGGGATCGAGCTCTTGCTCCAGGTTGAGGATGCGGTAGTCCTTGCCGTAGCCATCCTCGTGGAAGCGGGGGTATGAATAATCGAAGATGATGGCCTTGCCGTATTCCTCCTCGATGTCGGTCCCGGCTCCGCCGACGCCTTGGCCGAAGGTGGCGCTGTACTCGAAGGTGAATCCGCCGTTTTCCGCCAGCGCCGCCCGTCGGTTGCGCCATGCCTGGGCCGTGCTGCCAGCCCCCTTGTGCCCCTCATCGACGAAGACCAAGTTGCGCCCCTCCAGATGGGAGACCGCGACGCTCTTGCCGGCCCCGGTCTTCTCCTCGACCAGCTTGGTGATCTCGATCACCTTGACCGTGCGCGGATCGGCATCGTAGGGGGCGCCGGTGTCAGCGTTGAAGCGCTGGCAAGGGATGGAGCTTCTTTCCATCTCGGCCATATGCTGCTCGGAAAGCCCCGCGTTGGGTGTGACGAGGAGGATGTTGTCCGGAATCTCAGGCCGATAGTCCAGGTACTGGTAATAGTTGAGGTGCATCAGGAGCGTCTTGCCACTGCCGGTGGCCATCCAGAAGGCCAGCTTGTTGAGATCGGTTTGTTCGGGGGGAGCGGCGAAGGCTGGCAGATCGATGCGCCCGCCCCGTATGCGGTTCTGCTCCCTGACGAAAGCGTTGAGGTCATCGAGGAAATCGGTTGCGTCGTGTGTCACGCGATCCAGGTAGCGCTCGGTCATCAGCGCGGCTAGGATCTGGAAATACTTGAGTGTGATCGGCCGGCTACGACGGCGATTGAGCGCATCGGTGTGGCGCTTGACGTTGGCGTCGTAGCGCAGCAGGTCGGCCACGTCGATGCCGCGCACGCGGTCCGCCAGGGCGTTCACCACGTGGCTGCGACCCTCGGCGTTGTACCCCTCTTGCAGTTCTTCCAGTGAGTCGTAGAAATCCCCGACGGCGGCGGGATCATTGACATCCTCGACGCCGAAGATGTGGCGGAAGTAATCCACCAGGACGAGGCGACATCTGAAACGCTCTAGTGCGCTACGGGCCATAATGCCTCAACGGTTCCCCCGTCTGTTTAGGGCGCGGAACCACTTGGAAAATCCACGGCGTGTGAATTTCTTGTTCCTGGTGCGCACATGGGGAGATGTATCGGGGTCAACTTCTATGACCTTCATCGCGAGAATTTGGTCTTCATACTTGGTTCCTCTTTTTGAGTAATTGACCAGGTAGAGCACGGCGTCCAACTGCTGCGCCAACTCCCAGAGGGAGATGAACTTCTGGGCGTTCTTGTGGAAGTAGCGGTTGGGATGACTGGTCCAAGGCGTCACCCCCCGACTGAATTGTCTCTTGTGACATAGCAAAAACTCCACAATCACATACCTCTCCGCGCGCGCATCCCATTGCACCCGGTCGAAGTTGATGCCATAGGTGGGGTCTCCCTGCAACATCTCCTTGACGAACTCAAAGGCGCTCGTGTCCTCAGACCCCAACGGTTTACTGGGTGTTCCAGTCATTTGCTATCTCCTCGATAAAGTCATTAAATGATTCGCCCTTGTGTAGGAGCATA
>CAZDYW010000388.1:0-3093 GCA_964509655.1 uncultured Anaerolineales bacterium | reverse complement strand
CCGACGGCAAGCCCATCCGCGCCGTGGCCTGTGCCTCGACCGGCGACACCTCGGCCGCGCTGGCTGCCTACGCCGCCGCGGCCAACATCCCCGCCGTGATCCTGCTGCCGCGCGGCAAGGTCTCCACCGCGCAGCTCGTGCAGCCCATCGCCAATGGCGCGCTGGTGCTGGCGCTGGATACAGACTTCGACGGCTGCATGGCCATCGTGCAAGAACTGACCAAGGATCCGACCATCTACCTGGCAAACTCGATGAACTCGCTGCGCATCGAGGGCCAGAAGACGGTCGGCATCGAGATCGTGCAGCAGTTCGACTGGGAGGTGCCGGACTGGATCATCATCCCGGCCGGCAACCTGGGCAATGTAAGCGCGTTGGGACGCGGCCTGCTGATGATGCAGGAGTTGGGCCTGATCGACCGGCTGCCACGCATCGCCTGTGCGCAGGCGGCCAACGCCAACCCGCTCTACCTGAGCTACCAGACCGGTTTCAAGGAGTACCGCGCGGTCGAGGCCCAGAGCACAGCGGCGACAGCGATTCAGATCGGCGCGCCGGTCAGCTACGAGCGGGCGGTCAAGGTGCTCAAGGCCTTCGACGGCATCGTCGACCAGGCCAGCGAGGATGAGCTGGCCAACGCCGCTGCCCGCGCCGACTACACCGGGCTCTACAGTTGCCCGCAGACGGGCGTGGCGCTAGCGGTGCTGCTCAAGATGGTTGAGCGCGGCGAGATCAAGCGAGACGACCGCGTGGTGGTCATCTCCACAGCCCACGGGCTCAAGTTCACTGACTTCAAGGTCGATTATCACGAGGGGCGCTTGCCCGGCGTTGAGGCTCGCTACGCCAACCCGCCGCTGGAGCTTCCCGCCACGCTCGAGGCGGTGAACGAGGCTATCGATCAGTTCATCCGTTAGTCAAGATTGGTTCAATCTCTGAGATTGAACCAATCTGATAAGGAGTCGCCCATGAGTCGATCAAAGCTCTTGAGTCTTTTTCTGCTGGCCTGCGTTTTCCTGGCGCCGCTGAACTTGAGCAAAAGCTGGGCGCTTCGGGCCATAGACGCGACGCCGGAAATCTACACGCCGCCGGTCACCGGGCTGGGAACCTGTCCGTTCACCTCTACCAATGAGTACAGCAGTGGCAAGGTCTACCAGCACGATAAGGATGATCCAGTCCGACCGGCCTATCATCACGCCGACAAGAACATCGAGCTGCGCGGTTACACGCTCAACACCGACACCAGCTTCGAGCGCGACCTGGTCGACCACGGCTCCGACGATCCAACCCAGCCGCCCCAGTTCGCCACCCTGTTCGAGTCCTACCGCGTGCCGGAGCTCACTAACTTCTACCGCGTCCACCATTGGGATTGGGCGCCCTCGCCGGAGCCGGGCCAGCGCCTGGGGCCTATCGAGGACTGGCCGGTCACGGCGCTGGGGCTGGGGACGACGCCCGGCGAGACGCTCCACGTGCCCCAATCCGGCTACGACCTCGGCGGTGGGATTAAGGCGATGGTGCTCTTCGCTGACGACGACACCATCGCCCTGCACTATACCCGCGAGGATAGCTCGGCCCTCGGCTACACCGTCCACATCGACAACATCTGTACCGATCCCAACCTGCTGGCCCTCTACGAGCAGCGCGACGACCCCGATGGCCCGCGTTATGATTACCCCAACGATCACTACAACTTGCCCAACCTGACGGCCGATCAGCCCATCGGCGTCGCCGGGAGCGATGAGATCGTGGTCGCCATCGTGGACACGGGCGCCTTTATGGACCCGCGCTCGCTCAACGAGTGGTGGCAGATCCGCCCCGACTATTCCGCCGCCCGCGCGGATCAAAGTTGCTGCTCTGCTCCGGACGGTGACCCGCGCAGCACTTCATCCGGGAACGATGCGTATGAACAGGAGATTGTGGAGCGCGTGAACGCTGCGCGGGCCGAGAATGACCTTCCGCCCCTCAAGCGTGCCGCCCCGCTGGATGAAGCCGCCCGTTACCACGCCGCGGATATGGCGCAGGATGATTACTTTGAGCATGATTCCCAAAACCGCAGCGGGGGCGAGCTGGTCGAGGCTTATGCCTGGAATGAGAGGATTGCGTCTTACTATCCCGATCCTCAATCGCTGGCCGAGAATATCGCCGCTGGCTACTCCGCGCCCGAAGGCGTGATGAACGCTTGGCTGGATAGCCTCCTTCATCAGGATAATATCCTCAGCGCCAAAACCTGGGAGATCGGCGTGGGTTATTACGAGGGCGGCTCGCGGGGCAGCTACTGGGTGCAGGATTTCGGGCGGCGGAGCGGCGTTTATCCTCTCATCATCGAGCGGGAGGCGGAGACGACCGATTCGCGCAGCGTTTCCCTCTACATCTACGGCGCTCAGGACGGCTGGGACGAGATGCGCCTGCGCAACGATCAGGATGGCTGGGGCGACTGGCAGCCCTTCCAATCCACGCCGAGCTGGGAGCTGCCGAAGCGCGAGGGGGAGCACACCGTCTGGGCCGAGCTGCGCGACGGCGAAGCCACCACGGTCAGCAGCGACACGATCAGGCTGAATCAAGTCTTTACCCCGACGCTGGGCGGCCTTCCCGACGCGCTCTCCTTCATGTACAGCATCAGCGACACGCAGCTTCTACCCGCCGCGCATCTCTTGACGCCCCAGAACGTGGGAAGCGATGAGGCTCTGACCTGGACGCTCGACGCCCAGGGCACGTGGTTCGAGGTTCAGCCCGCCGGTGGCGCCACGCCGGCTTCCTTCGCGATCACGCCCACTGTTTTCAGCACGAGTACCATCACCACTTACACCGGCTTGGTCACTGTGACGGCGGTGGCCCCGACCGGGGTCGAGCAGTCGCCTCGGCGAATCGATCTGACGCTGCGCGTGGTGAGTGAACCGTTCAGCCGCATCTACCTCCCGCTCGCGGCGCGGAATTATGCCCCGCCGGCCCGCTTTTCCAACGACGCTTGCTACACCAGACAATAGATAGAGCCGGTAGGCCCGCGTGATTCCCATTGGAGGCTTAGTGGACTGCACCCGCAGCGTGTGGGTTGTAGGGCGATCACAAGGGTCGCCCTCTGTCGGCAGTGAAGGTTCCCCCCAG
>CAZDYW010000387.1:0-3095 GCA_964509655.1 uncultured Anaerolineales bacterium | reverse complement strand
GCCACGGGCGGGTTCCTGCCACCAGGTATGCCCGGTCACTCCCCGGAGATCGGTCTGCCATACAATCCGGAGCGAGCGCTTCGGCTGCTGGCCGAGGCCGGCTATCCGGAGGGACGGGGCTTCCCTCCTGTAAGCACGCTGGCCTTCGGCGCCGCCCGCTCTCGGGCCGAGTATCTGGAATCTCAGTGGCGCGAGGTTCTGGGGGTGGAGACCCGATGGGAGGTTCTGCCATGGGCGGCGTTCTTGACCAAGCTGGAGGATCATCCGCCGCAGATCCTAAACCTGATGTGGACGGCCGATTATCCTGATCCCGACAACTTCCTTCGGGTTTGCCGTATCCGGACGTGGGGCGGCTGGCAGAACGAGACTTACGACCGCCTGGTGGAGCGGGCGCAGCAGGTGATGGATCAGGGGGAGAGGATGAAGCTCTACCGGCAAGCGGATCGTCTCCTCATTGAGGAGGCCCCCGTTTTGCCCCTGACGTATGAGCGTCGGCATCTGCTGGTCAAACCGTGGGTCAGCCGCTATCCCACTTCGCCAATCCAATCGGCGTTCTGGAAGGATGCTGTCATCGAGCCGCACTAGCGGTGCGTTCCATATGCTAATTTTAACCCCCCTGTCCCCCGACACAAACGCTACAGCTGCGGGTCGCAGACACACCCTACATTTTCTGAATGTTTAGGGCGGGGGGAAAATAGAAGACCAGTCCCTTCCGTTCACAGCGGTGCAGCCCAGATAACTCAGAAACCAGGTTGGTTTCAGCTGAAACTAACCTGGTTTCTGTCCGCGATTGGAAAGCGTCGCTTGGTTGAACTGCTCCCTACTTCCCCAACACCATCCCCGTCGGGTCGATATCGCGCAGCACGCGGCGCTCCTCCGCCGTCGGTGGCTGCGTCACCGGCACATCGTCGGGAATTATGATCTCGAAGCTGCTGTTCGCCTGCACCTCATCCACCGTGACGCCGGGGTGGAGGCTAAGCAACGCCAGCCGCTTGCTCTCCGCGTCAAAGCCATAGACCCCCAATTGGGTGATGACGCGGTACGGCCCGCAGCCCGCCGGCAGCCCGGCCTTTTCCCGCTCGCCCGGCCCGCCCAGCCAGCCCGGCGTGGTGATGAAATCGAGCTCCTCCATGAACGTGCGCTTGCTCTGGTTGCGCATAATATAGAGCGTGCGCCAGCAGAAGGAGCCCACATCATTCGCCCCACCGGAACCAGGCAGGCGCACCTTGGGCGCCTCCCAATCGCCGATGACGGTGGTGTTGAGATTCCCGTAGGCATCCATCGCCGCCGCGCCCAGGAAGCCATAGTCGATGTAGCCCGCCTGCGCCGCCGACATCACGTCGTGCATCGAGGAGGCGGCCACAGCCTTGTGGAAAGTGCGCGAATCCCCCACCGAAATCGGCAGCACCGGCACCTGCGGCCCGACCCCGCCGGCCTCGAAGATGATCAAAATGTGGGGCGCGTGGGTGCGCTGCGCCAGCATCGTGGCGATCATCGGCAAACCAGTGCCGACGAAGACCGCCCGGTTATCCTCCAGCAGCCGCGAAGCGACACAGGCCAAGAGCTCGGACAGGGTGTATTCTTTATCTTCAAACTTGTTCATTTTCACTTACCTCCGGAGTTCTTTGATTCCGCCTTCGCATTGACCATCGGCGCCCGCAGCAACTCGATCCGCTTGAGCTCCGATAGCGTGCGCAGCCCACCGATCAGCTCCAAGTAAGCGTCAAAATCGGGGACGCCGAATACATACTTATCGAAGTATTCCTGAGCCCCGGCCTCCGTCTTGGAGAGCGTCAGCCACTCGTAGATGTGGGCCTCGTCGAAGAAATAGCGGTAGGGCATCAGCGTCGGATGGGCGCCGTAGGGCACCTCACATACCGCGTCCACCACATAGAAGGGGATAGCGGTGCGATCCGGCTCCCGCCGAATCTCATCCTCGTCCACAATCTCCTCCGTGGTGACGATCACGCGGCGGGCGGCGCGGGCCAGCTCGAAATCCTCGACCAGAATGCCATCGATCTGCGCGTTGCCGTATTTGTCACAGCGGGGCACGTGAAAGAGCGCCACGTCGGGGTAAGCGGCGGGCAACAGCGTCACCGGCTTGCCGCTCCAGGGATCGCGTACCTGCTTGGCCGAACTTTTCTCAAAAGTATCCGTCCCCATCAAATTGCGCACGGGGATGAAGGGAAGCCCCATCATACCGGCCAAGAAACGCCACTGGTAGCCACCGTTGGAGATTTCGGCCACCACCTTGACCTGCCCGCTCTCCACCGCCCGCCGCCCGGCCGGCGATAGCCCGCGCAGCTCGTGCCCAAAGGAATAGGCACACTCCACCTTGGAGACACAGCCCGCGCCGATGAGCACGTCGATGTCGTGAACCGCAGTCTTGCCCGCGACGACCAAGTCGCGCCGCCCCTGCCGGATAATCTCGTAGACCAGGGCCATCGGCACGCGGATATGCCCGAAGCCGCCGAGGGCCAGGTAATCGCCATCATGCACGAACCGGGCCACTGCCTCCTGAACGCTCATCTGTTTGTCCTTCAGGCCGCGCGGTTTATTCTCGCGCACCCAGGCCCGGTTTTCGTCTGGGTCGTGCCAACCAAGGAGCTCGCCTTTTCCTTCCGCCAGGATTTCCATCACATTTTCTTCTGTCATCTCTTCCTCCCTTACTGCTTCCTCAGTCCCATAATCTCTCGCGCCTCGTCGGGCGTGGCCGGCTCACGGCCCAGGATCTCCGCCACGCGCACTGCCCACTCGACCAGCTCGCCGTTCGGCGCACGCACGTTATCCTCCAGCCCCACGCGCATATGCCCCCTCATTATACACGATTGCATAATGGCCGGAAACTCCTCGCGCCCCACGCCGCAGGTGGTGAAATTAGCCCCTGGCGGCAGCGCGTGATGATTTTTGACCATCAAAATCGGTAATAGCATCCCTCACCCGCTCCCGCTGGATCTGGCGATCCAGCGGCTTAGCAAGCCAAAATTTGCCTGCTTTTGGTCTGGATCGCCAGATCCAGACCGAGCAAGGTAGAAGTGCTTCGGCGGTCTAATTGCCGAACGGCTCTCCTCAAATTTGTGGGGTAAACATCCCAA
>CAZDYW010000386.1:0-3096 GCA_964509655.1 uncultured Anaerolineales bacterium | reverse complement strand
CTGAGCATCGGCTAACTCGGCTTCGCTGGCCCCCTCACGGACATCGGCCAGATCGAGCTGGGCCAATTCCAGCTCGACGTCGGCCTCCGCCACAGAGCGCTCCAGATCATCGGTCTCCAGTTGGGCGAGCAGATCATCCTCTTCCACGTGATCGCCGATTTCCACTAACAGATCGTCCAAAACGCCGCCGGTGCGGAAAGTCAGCTCCAGCTCGCGGGCGGGCCCAAGCTCACCTGTGCCATCGGCAGTGATGACGATATCGCCGCGCGTCACCGTGGCCGTCTCCACCGTCGGCTCCGGCGTCTCCTGTGCCTGAGCCGGGGCGCCATAATAACGCGTGTAGGCAAAGTAGCCGCCCCCGGCCGAGAGCAAAATGATGACGACAATAATCCATAATCTGCGTCTCTTCATTCCTCACTCCTTGGAACATAAGGCGTAAAACGCAAAACGTAAAACGTGGTCCACGTGTTGAAACAGCTGCAATTTAACAGAGTTTTGTGAAGATTGTGTGAAGATTAGATGAAGGTTGGATGCGAATTGATGCGGAGAGGAGCTTCAGGTGGAACGGAACAGCCTACCCGCTGCGGCCTTCAAGCGATAGGCGATTTCCAGAGGGAGCGGCAAAAGTGGGAGCAACTCGATGTGGTACTGCGGCCCGCCGATGGCCTTTATCAGCTTCCGGGCACGTTTGAGATCGGCGTGGGATTTAGGATCAAGCTCGCGTAGCTCGTGCCAGGCGCGGTCGGATGGTGTGGACGAGAGTTGCCGCAACACGTCAAACTGGAACTGCCACGCGATCAATTCCCCGCGCACCGACAACGCTTCCAACAAGCCCTGTTCCAGATGTTTGACCTCGTGGGCCACCAGGGAGCAGAGCCAGGGATCGTCGGGGGACTTGTCGGCGTAGTCCGCGTTCAGGAAGATGCCGAAACGCAGCCAGCGCCAGTCGAACCAGGAGGCACCGGAGCCGCGTTGTTTGGAGAAGCCCAAGCCTGTGTTGTGCTGCCGGATGTATGTCACGCTGGCCCGACCAAGCGGCCCAGATTTCTCCAGGACGGTGAGAGCCTGTTCAAACCAAGCAGTTTCTTGCATGTGGGTCAAGGGCTTCCTTCGAGAACGCGCTTCTATGACAGTGATGGAATCAGGGGAGCGCATCTGCGCTCCCCCTCAAAATCTGTCGCTGTGTGATTTTCAATTAGCTACCGGATCATTCTCCCGCGACTGCCGCCTCTGGGCATGAAACCCGGTTCGCGCCCAAAATGATCACCGGGCATGAAGCCTTGCTCAAGCCCTTCGATCATCCAATCGGCTTGCTCCTGGGTCAAGCGACCATCCTCCACGGCCTGTTCGATGGCCTGCTTTCGGGCCTCGATGCGGGTTTCCTCCATTGCATCGCGGACCGCTTCCATCTCCACGCCCTGCTCCTCGGCGACCTCAGCCACGCTCTTGCCACTGTGTAGTTCGCTGAAAAGATTATCCGGCGTCAGTCCCAGCGCCTCGGCCACGGCGTCGTACATCGTCCAGAAGCCCTCGTTGAACTGATCGAAGACCCCGCCCCTCACACCGCGAGGCTGCCAAGTCTGCTCCAGCCGATCCGGGAGATCATCAGCCAGTCGCTCCAGAATCTGAGCCATTTGCTCCTCGGTCATTCGGCCATCCTCTACAGCTTCCTCCAGTTTGGCCTCTGCCGCTGCGATGGCGGCGTCCACGATTTCCTGCGGGTCCACCCCTGCGCCCTCGGCGATCTCGGCGAAGGTCTGACCATCCTCAAGCGCGGCGATGACCTCATCCTCGCTCAAACCGGTGACCTCGGCAGTGACCTCCACCAGGGAGTGCTCTCCACGTCCCCGGAATGGGCCACCGCGCATTGGAGCGCCTCCGGCAAGGTTACCAGGCATACCGCCGCCAAACGAGCCTCTATCGTGGAAAAGTCCGTCCATAGGGGGCTCTGGCCCCTGGGCATAGGCAAACCCCACGCCTCCCAATGCCAGGAGCAGGGCACCAGCGATTCCCAACCCTATCAGTAACTTCTTGTTCCTCAACATCGTGTCATACCTCCTTCTAAGCTAAACTCATCCTTATCCGTTTACGCTTGTGATTATACCCAAGGTATGTGAAGATTCCGTGAAGGAGAAATGAATTTTCGATGTGGTTTGTGACGCTAGGCATTCTCATAATCGTTCACCTCACGTGAGCAGATTATCGTGCCTTGCGCACAGCTTTCACACTCAAATTGGATTGTGGTATGTTCGATGTTGAACTCTTCGGCCAAGGTTGCTTTCAAGTCCTTCATAATGCTCTGCGCTTCGCTGAGCGACTGATCATCCAGCAAGACGTGGGCGCTGAGCGCTACGTAGCCGGGGCTCACCGTCCACACGTGCAAATCGTGCACCTGAGATACTCCCGACACTTCGCACATTGCCTCTGCCACCTGAGAGGCTGTCAGGCCTCGCGGGACTCCTTCTACCAAGATATGGATCGACTCCCGCAGCACGCGCCCAGATCCCACCAGTATGACGAGCCCAATGAGCAGGCTGACTACCGGATCGATTATCGTTTGGCCGGTCAGAGCGATAACGACACCGGCGATGATCACGCCCACTGATGCCAATGCATCGCCCAGGACGTGGAGGAAAGCGCTACGCACGTTCAGGTCGTGGTGACCATGCTCTCGCAGTGCCAGCGCCACGATCAAGTTTACCACCAAGCCGATCACGGCCACGATCAGCATCGGGCCGGCGAGGACGGGTTGAGGATGGGAAAAGCGCTTGATGGCCTCGCGGAAAATCTCGAAGGCGACCAGGAACAGCGTCGCGCCGTTCGCCAGAGCGGCCAAGACCTGCAAGCGATGATAGCCATAGGTATGGCGCTCATTCGGTGGCAAGGAGGCCAGCCGGAGCGCCGCGTAGCTCAGACCCAGGGCAAATACGTCCAGGAAGACGTGCGCCGCGTCGGACAGAAGCGCAAGGCTATGGGTCAACAACCCGCCGATGAGCTCCACCAGAAAAATGAGCCCCGTCAGCGCTATGGATAACAGGAAACGTCGCTCCTTTGTGGAAGAATCGTGAGAGTGCATTGACTCCTTTCTCTTTCTAT
>CAZDYW010000385.1:0-3104 GCA_964509655.1 uncultured Anaerolineales bacterium | reverse complement strand
GATTAACTTTTCCCCAACCAGGCGCACGACTACAAAAGCCAACAATGGAATGATGAGCGCCACTAGAAACATCTTGCCAAGCGCTTGCCCCGTCACATTAGGAATGGGAATGCGCCGCTCGATATCGCCATCCCGCTCCAAGAGGGCGACGGGGCGCATATGCACGACGGCCCAGCCTTGCGCGGATAAGCGCTCATCGCCAACAAAGGCCCTTCGCCGCACGCGACCGGTCAAGCGCACCAGGGGAATCAACTCACGCCCATTCTGTATGGAACCCGCTTGGATCGGTTCCCCCTCGATAACCCGCCGCGCCGCTGGCTTCCGTATCTTATCCATCCTCTCCTCCCTCTTCCTTCAACAATTGTGCCAACATCGCTTCCTCCTCCTCGCGCGTGCTGATCTGACCGTCCAGTCGAGCGTCACGCAAGGCCCGCAGCAATCGACCGAAGATGGGCCCCGGCTCCAGCCCCAGCGCCTTCAGGTCGTCGCCCGTGAGCTTCGGCTCCACTAAACGCCACTCGGTCTGGTAGCGCAATAACCGCTCGCGCAGGCACTCCTGGTCAAGAGCGACCCAGAGCGCCGCCAGGACGCGCCCCGAATAGGGGAATAGCAAACGGCAGACATCGCTCGGCCGCCGAGCCTTCTCCAGCCGAGATTGAGATATGTCCCGCTTCAAGTTATGCAGCGCCATCAGATCGTCGTCGGTATCGCTCTTCACTTTCAAGCGCTTGCTCAGTTGCCTCAAGCCTTCCACATCAAGCCGATAAGACAGGATGGCCAGGTGGAGAAAGATGTAATCTTCCTGCTCCAGCCCCCAGATTCGGGGATTCAGCTCTTCCCGCAGCGAGCGACATTTGTCACGCAGCCATTCATCACAGCGCAGGTCTGATTGAATTTTGGGCAGCACGTTCAGTTCGTCCAGGCGACATAGCGCCCGCTCCGGCGCCGCCTCGCGGAAAATTTGCTCCAGTTCATGGCGAATGCGGTCGCCGCTGACCCGCTTGAGCATGGGCAAAGCGTCGTCGATCAGCTCCTCGCTGCGGGCGTCCAGGTGGAATCCGAGGCGGCTCTCCAATCGCGCGGCCCGTAACATCCGCGTGGGGTCGTCCACGAAGCTAAGGCTGTGCAGCACGCGGATAATGCCCTCCTGCAAGTCCGCCTCGCCGCCGTAAAAATCGAGCAGCTCCCCCCAACGGTCGGGGTCGAGACAGATCGCCAGGGTGTTGATGGTGAAATCGCGGCGGTGGAGATCCTGTTTGATGGAGCTGCGCTCGACCTGCGGCAGGGCGGTGGGATGGGTATAAAACTCGGTGCGCGCGGTCACGAAGTCTATGGCCGAATCTTTGAGCCGGGGCGGTTTATCAGCATTAAGAGGTTGCGGCGCACGAGCGGCGACTTCCCTCCATACGCGATTCGAGAGAATCCACTTGGCGGTGCCGAAGCGCCGGTGAGTCGTCACCCGGCCCCCCAGGTCGTCGGCCAAGCGGCGCGCCAGGGCGATGGCGTCCCCCTCGATCACCATATCCACGTCCACGATGGATTTGCCCAACAGCAGGTCGCGCACCAGGCCGCCGACGAAGTAGGGGATGACGTCCATCTCGTGCGCCGTGCGCGAAATGTAACGCACCAGGGCGAGCACCGGCTCAGAGAAGGCGCGTTTTAGCTTGGTAGCTACTTGCAAGCGACGCGAGGAGGGAGGCGGCATGCCCCACAAGGTGATCAAATCGGTGCGGGTGACCACGCCGATGATCTCTCCACCCTCATCGGGCTTCTGGACGACGGGTATCTGGCCCCAACCGCTCTCAATCATCAACTGCTGGAGATATTCCACCGAGTCATCGGCGCTGACGGTGACGCTGCCGGCGTCCATCACTTGCGTGACCGGAGTATCAGCCATGCGGAACTGTAGCGCCCGATCCACAGCCCGGCGGGTCAGCAGGCCGATCACGTGACCATCCTTGACGACGGGATAACCTTCGTGTCCGGTGCGCCGCATGCGTTCATTGGCGTCGGCGACGGTGTCGTCGTGGGAGAGAACTTGCACGCCCAGAGACATCACTTGCCCGACGGTGATGGCAGGCTGCACGATTTTGGGCAACAGGCGCAACAGATCGGAGCGCACGGCTTGCAGATCGCGGTCGCGGACGTGGGCAGCGGCGGCGCGGCTGTGGCCTCCGCCCCCGAAGTGCTTGGCCACGGTGGAGACGTCGATGTCATCGGTGGCGCTGCGGGCCACGATCTGAAGGTGTCCATTCAAGGCGACGAGGACGAACAGGGCCGAGGGATCGAGGAGTTCACGTAGCTTGTGCGCCAGGGTCGAAATCTCGCCGGTGAAGCTCGGCGCCTCGGCGCAGGCGACGATGATGGTGTGCCCTTCGATCTCGTGGGTCTCGCTACGTTCCAGCAATCGTTCGTAGAGTTCACGCTGATCGGGCGCGATGGGGTGGTGCAAGAATTCGTTGACCACGGAGAGCCGTGCGCCTTGTTCCAGCAGCCAGGCCGCCGCGCGCACGTCACGGACGGTGGTCGAGGCATAAGTCAAGGAGCCGGTATCCTCATAGATACCCAGCAGCAGCAGCGTCGCTTCGAGCTCGTTCAGCTTGAGGAAGCGGGCCGAGATTTCCTCGAGCAGCAAAGTGGTCGTGGAGCCCATCGGTTCGCCGGAATAGGACCAGTTGGGTGGAAGTTCGCGGTCGAGTTCGTGGTGGTCGATGATATCGACCTGCATGTCTGGCGCCATGCCCCGCAGTGTGGTGAGCCCTTGAGTATCAACCAGAATAGCGCGGGTGATCTCCTCGCGGGGCAGGTCATCGGGGTGAACGAAGGGCATCTCGGCGCCGTAGAGGGCCAGGAAGGCGCGACCGTTCCGATTGACGCGGCGCGGGAGCACCGGCGTGGCGGCTGGGAAGAGCTTGCTCGCGCCCAGCAGGCTGGCAACGGCGTCGAAATCTGCGTTTTCGTGGGTTAGGATGACTTGCATAAGATGCCTTATGATTCACGTCGCCAGGTCGAAGGGCAAGTCGCTGATATCGCGCAAGCGCCGTCCATCGATCAGCGTATTCAACATGTCCATCTGGTCTTCGTTATCCACTTCCGAAATGGCT
>CAZDYW010000384.1:0-3110 GCA_964509655.1 uncultured Anaerolineales bacterium | reverse complement strand
GCATAAGGCTCTGAGTTGGGCGGGACTCCCAATTATGATATAATCACAAAAAGGAGGCGCAAATGAGACAACCATCACTCACCATTGGCATCGAGGAGGAGTACCAGATCATCGACCCCGAGACGCGGGAATTACGCTCCTACGTGCAACAGTTTCTGGAACAAGGCCAGGCCGTGCTGCCCGATCAGATTCACCCGGAGTTTATGCAATCTCAGGTGGAAGCGGGCACGCAAGTTTGCCGCAACATTCAGGAAGCACGCCAGGAAGTGATCCGCATGCGGCGCTTGATCCTGGATCTGGCCGAGAACGAGGGCCTGTGGGTAGCCGCGGCCGGCACCCATCCCTTCTCATCCTGGGCGCGGCAGGAAGTCTCACCCTTCGGGCGCTATCCGGAACTGGTGCGCTTCTTGCAGGATGTGGGACGACGACTGTTGGTCTTCGGGATGCACGTCCACATCGGCGTCGAGGACAGGGAGCTGCGCGTTGAGGTCATGAACCAGTTCCGCTACTTCCTGCCCCATCTGCTGGCCCTCTCGACCAGCTCCCCCTTCTGGCACAATCGCAACACGGGGATGAAGTCCTACCGCAGCGTGGTCTTTGAAAACCTGCCGCGCACCGGCATCCCTCCGCAGTTCAGCTCCTGGGCCGAATATCGCAGATATGTGGACGCTCTCTTGACCACGGGCAGCATCGCCGAGCCGACTCACGTCTGGTGGGACGTGCGCCCCAGCGAGAAGTTCCCCACGCTGGAGGTGCGCATCCCGGATATGTGTACCCGCGTTGAGGAGACGCTTTGTCTGGTGGCGCTGACACAGGCCATCGTGGCCAAGTTGGTGCAATTGCGCCGCGCCAACCAATCCTGGCGCCTCTACCGCAAGCACATGATCGATGAGAATAAATGGCGCGCGCTGCGCTATGGACGCGAGGGCAAGTTGATCGATTTCGGCAAGCTGGAAGAAGTACCATTTCCCACACTGATCGAGGAAATCCTGGAGTGGGTGGACGATGTGGTGGATGAACTGGGAAGCCGCGCTGAAGTCGAGTACGCCCGCACCATCCTGGAAGAGGGCACCAGCGCCGACCGTCAGTTGGCCGTCTATCGCCGCACGGGCGACCTGCGGGCGGTGGTCGATCACGTCGTCGCGGAGACACAGGCGAGCGTCGTAAGCGAGTAGCAAATCAAGCAGCATCTTGTAAGGTGCATTGCAAGTTGGGGGGACTACCCAGACCTTAGTTACACAGAGTTGCACGGAGGCTTTCACAGAGAGACACAGAGGAAAAATTTAAATTCTTTGTGAGCTCTGTGTCTCCTCGGTGAGTCTCTGTGTCCATATTGGAGGCTCTTATGTCCAGCATCAAAATTTTAACCGTGCAGGGTATTGAGATCAAGATACACATCACCTTCCCCTTGATCTTGATCTGGGCCGCCGTGCAGTTCGGCTTCTTGAGCGCGGGCGGATTTTCGTTTTCGGGGGCCGCTTTCGGCGTCGTCATCACGCTGCTCCTTTTTGTATGCGTCGCGATCCACGAGCTGGCGCACAGCTTGACCTCGACCTGGATGGGCTATCCGGTGAAGGACATCGTCCTCCTGCCGCTGGGCGGCGTGGCCCAAATCGAGGAGATGCCCGAAGGGCCGGGCCAGGAGCTCCTGATGGCCATCGCTGGCCCCCTGAGCAATGTCGTCATCGCCTTTGTCCTGTTCATCTTCAGTATCTTCACGCCGGTGAGCATGTTCGCTGGACTGCGCCGCATGTTTACGGACCCTGCCAGCTTGGGATGGAAGGATACCCTGCCATACCTCGCCTTCACCAACCTGGGGTTGGCCGCTTTCAATCTGATCCCCGCCTTTCCAATGGACGGCGGACGAGTGCTGCGCTCACTTCTGGCGACCGTCATGTCACAGGCTCGCGCCACCGCCCTGGCCGTCCGCGTGGGGCAAGCGCTGGCCTGGATGATGGGACTGGTGGGATTGCTTTCGAGCAACCTGTTGTGGGTTCTGATCGCCATCTTCGTCTACTCCGGGGCGGCCCAGGAGGGGCGCATGGCCCAGCTCCGGGATGTCCTGGAGGGCTTGCGGGTCCGACAGGCCTTCTCACGAGGAGCTGCCTCCATCTCCCCCGAAGAGCCGATCAGCCGCGCCGCCGATCTGACGCTGGAGAGCTTCCAGGCCGATTTCCCCGTCTGTGACGGTGAGCGACTGGTGGGCTTGTTGACTCATACCGACATCGTCCGCGCCCTTCAGCAGCGCCGGCCCGACACGCCGGTCCGCGAAGTAATGCGCAAGGACTTCCCCAAAGTGGGGATGGACGACGGCTTGTTCGAGGTGCATCAGCAGATGGGCGAGGCCGGGCTCGACGCCTTGCCGGTCGTGGAAGGTGACGTTTTCCTCGGCCTGCTGACCCGAAGCGATGTGAGTGAGGCTTATCGGCTGCTCTCGCTCAGCCCAGAGCTGCGAGGACGATTGAATTCCCTATGAGGCCAATAATCACCATCGCGGAAGCTCAAAATCTCTACAGGAGCGCCGATGCGGTACACGATTTCGACCACGTCCTGCGGGTGTTGGCATTGGCCGAGCGCATCGGGCAAGCGGAGGGGGCGAAGCTGGAAATCGTGCAGGCGGCGGCGCTCTTGCACGACCTGGAGCGGGAGAAGGCCGAAGCGCAGGGGCTCGATCACGCCGCCCACGCCGCCGAGCGGGCGCAGGAAATTCTCAACGGTCGGTCACGGGCGACGGTGAAGGCTGTGACGCACGCCATCGCCGCGCACCGTTTTCGCACCGATCCGGAGCCCGCCACGCTGGAGGCGCAGGTGCTCTTCGATGCTGATAAGCTGGACGCCATCGGTGCGGTCGGCGTGGCGCGGGCCTTCGCCTACGGTGGCGCACACGGGCAGCGCCTCTGGGCGCCCTTGGAGGAGGTGAACGTGGCCCGCTGGGAGGCAGAGGGGGATGATCCGCGCAATCACACTCCGGTACACGAGTTCGTCGTCAAGCTGGCACGTGTCAAGGATCGCCTCTACACCTCCACCGGGCGCTCCATCGCCCAGGAGAGGCACATCTATATGGTGGAGTTCTTCGAGCGGCTGCGCTTTGAGGTGGAGGGAACGGCGTA
>CAZDYW010000383.1:0-3121 GCA_964509655.1 uncultured Anaerolineales bacterium | reverse complement strand
TTATCGAACTTTGGGGCATGCATTCGCTCCGACAACCTATCCTGGCGACTAATTTGTGAAGCCGCTACTTGGTTTCGCAAGGACGGCGATTCGGACACCCTACCCTAGGATCACTCTATGGATCTACAGTTCACACCTTACGCGATTCCTGTCTCTGTTGCGGCTGTCGCCGCTGGGGCGCTAGCGTTCTGGGCGTGGCAACACCGACCTACGCCCGGCGCGACCTCGCTCATGCTGCTCATGCTCGCCGTGGCCATCTGGTCGCTGGGATACGCATTCGAAATGTCAAGCACCGGCTTGCCCACCGGGATTTTTTGGGCCAAAGTCCAGTATCTCGGCATTGCCCCCCTGTCGGTGACATGGCTGGCCTTTGCGCTCCAATATACCAACCGGGAGAAATGGCTGACGCGCCCCAACTTGGCCTTGGCATCGATCGTGCCTTTCATCACCTTGCTGCTGGCCTGGACCAACGAAGCCAACGGGCTAATCTGGAGCAATGTCGCACTGAACGTCAGTAACGCGCTACCTGGGCTGGACTTGACGTATGGACGGTGGTTCTGGGTCAACGCCGGATATACCTACTTGTCGCTTCTACTTGGCTCCCTCCTGCTCCTACGGACAGTTTTTCGTTCGCCGCACCTCTATCGCAGGCAAGCCAGCGCTCTGCTGATTGGCCTGCTGGCACCTTGGGCCGGGAATGCGCTATATCTCTCTGGCTTGAGCCCGTTCCCCCATCTGGATCTGACCCCCCTGTCCTTCACCGTGACTGGCTTGGCCTTGGCCTGGGGCCTCTTCCGTTTCCAATTGCTCGACATCGTGCCGGTAGCGCGGGATAAGGTCATCGATAGCATGGGCGACGCCGTGATCGTGCTGGACGCGCAGGCGCGCGTAGTGGACCTCAACGCGGCTGCGGCACGGATAATCGGCCCCACAGCCTCAGAGGCGATTGGACAACCCTCGGCCCAAGTTTTATCGGATTGGCCCGATCTGGTCGAGCGTTACCGCGACGAGACGAAGGTGCGCGAGGAGATTGTCCTGAGGGAGGGGGAAGTGCTACGCATTTATGACCTGCATCTCTCCTCCTTGTATGATCGACGTGACCGTCCCATAGGCCGGTTGATCGTTGGTCGCGACGTCACTGAGCGCAAGCTGGCGGATGCGGCGCTCGCGCGTGAGCGCCGCGCCTTTCGCATTATCGCCGAGGCCTCCGTACACGCTGCCGACGTTCCCGATTTGTGTCACAGCGTCCTCACCGGTCTGGTTGAAACTCTGGGTTTTGAATTCGGTACGATTAGGCTTCACGATGAAGTGGGTTCGCTTCTGCGACCGACAGCGGTGGTCGGCCTGAGCGAAGAGGAAGCGAGGGAGAAAATCCCGACGCAGGCTCTGGATGCCCCCAAGTACCTGGCCGCGCTCATAGCGCGTACCCGCCAGGCAGTTTTTGCCCCAGATGTGACCAGCCACAAGATCTTGCAGACTCACAGAGCAAGGCTCGACGAATTAGGGATACGTTCACTCATCGGTTGGCCGGTCTTCGGCGCCGAACAGTCTCTCCTAGGGGTAATACAACTCTTCGCCCACACGCCCCGGGAGATTGCAGATGAGGATCGGATTTTCTTTGAGACGGTGGCGGGGATGTTTGCCACCGTTCTTGAGCGCAAGCAAGCAGAGGATGCGCTGGGATGGCGAGCTACTCAGTTGGACACCCTCAACCGCATCGGGCGCCACGTGGCCTCCATCCTCGACCGGCAAGAGTTGCTCCAGCGAGCTGTGGACGCCGTGCGGGGGGATCTGGGCTATATGCAAGCTGCCGTCCTCTTGGTAAGCGAGGAGAAGGACGAACTTTATGTAGCCGCCGCCACCGACAATTTCTGGGAGATCATTCCCGACAATTATCGCCAACCTCTGGGTAAAGGTGCGATCGGGCTGGCAGCCGAGACCGGCGAGACAGTATTGGTCAAAGATGCCTCCAGCGACCAGCGCGTTTATCGAGTAGGGGATTGGTTGTCCCCCTCCTCTCTTTCAATGCCCATTCGAGTGGGTGAGTGGGTGATCGGTGTGTTGGAGGTAGAAGCCGACGTCACCGACGCTTTCGACGAGAACGACGTAGTTGTGCTGGACATTATGGCCAGTCAAATCGCCGTGGCCATCGAGAACGCGCGGCTTTATGAACAGGCGCAGCAAGAGATTGCTGAACGCAAGCGGGCGGAAGAGGCTCTGGTCCAAGCCCGCGATCAAGCCATGGAAGCCAGCAATCTGAAGGGTCGGCTTCTGGCTAATGTCAGTCACGACCTGCGCTCGCCGCTCGGTTCCATCCTGGGTTTCACCGAGATGCTTCAGGAGGGTGTGTACGGCCCGCTTTCTGAGCGACAACGGACTGCGACAGCAGAGATCACCGATAGCACTGAACGGTTGCTGAGCTTCGTCAATAACCTGCTGGGACAGGCCCAAATCGAATCGGGTAGGGTGATGTTCAACTTCGAGCCTTTTGATCCGGCCAAACTACTGGAGGCCATACCGTCCACGGCAAGGACTCTGGCGAAGTATAAGGGGCTGGAACTGATCGGTGAAGTAGCGCCCGATATGCCAGATGCCCTGACCGGCGACCTTTACTGGCTGCGGCAAATTGTAGTCAACCTGATCGGTAACGCGGTAAGGTTCACAGATCAGGGGACAGTGAAAATGCGCATCTATCAGGTCAACGGGGACCACTGGGCGATAAAGGTGTCCGATACCGGCTGTGGTATTCCGGCAGAGGCACGGTCTTACATATTTGAGCCTTTCCGAAAGGTGGATGAGACCACCACCAGAAAGCAGCAATCCGGCTCAGGGCTGGGGTTGTCCATAGTCAAGCAATTGACCACTATGATGGGAGGGGAGGTCACGCTCGTCAGCGAAGTGGAACAGGGGAGCACCTTCACTGTTCTGCTCCCGTTAACACCTGTGCAGGAGGAAATGTTATGACCAACGGCATTTCAGGCAAAAAGCCACTGGCTCTGATCATTGAGGACGACCGGCCACAAGCGACTATTTTCAACCAAGCGTTGCAAATAGCCGATTTTGATACTGAAATCATTCAGGATGGGGAAGCCGCTCTGGAAAGATTGGCCGCCACCGTGCC
>CAZDYW010000382.1:0-3127 GCA_964509655.1 uncultured Anaerolineales bacterium | reverse complement strand
GTCCAGCCCATCACCTGCCCCACGATGACCAGGATCGCCACCCGCACCAGATTGACGGCGAACAGCAGCAGCGCCAGCGCCAGCGCGATCAGCAGCCAGCGCAGGTTGATGCGCCGCCGCTCGATCCAGGTCGCAGCGACGAGGAACAACATCCCGGTCCACAGGCTCTTGACCCCGCTGCAGGGCAGGTCGATGTGCGAGACGCCGTTTTCCAGCACCAGGATCGTGTCGACGCCGATGGACGTGGTGCCGGCGGCCGCCAGGCTTTCCCCCACGATGGTGGCGGTGAGGATGCGCATTGGGTAGCCGACGAAAGTCTGCAGGTGGGCGCCGAAGGGCAGGGTGCCGATCAGCAGCAGCGCCGCGGGCAGCCCCTCCCGCCAGCGCCGCGGCCGCATCCAGAGCCCCAGCAGCCCGTAGCTCGCCAGCCCGAACAGGCTGGCCGAGAGGGTGTTGACGTCGAGGAAGCGTTCGACCAGCAGGTAGAGCGCCGAGCCGCCCAGGGCCAGCGCCAGCGCAGGGCCGAGCAACTGTGGCGGGGCATCGAAGGCGACCGCGGCCCCACGGCGGTATGTCTGCCAGGCGATCAGCGCGACCACGCCGACGAGCAGCACCTGATTGGTGCGGAAATCGTTTCGCATGAAGATGATGGACAGGTAGCCGAAGACCGAGCGGTAGAGCCACAGCCACAGACCGATGATGAGCGCGTTGGCGACGACGCGCGTCGCCTTGCTGTGTCCGGGCAACCACGGAGGGATGCCCCTACCGTTTCGCCAAGGTAACATTTATGCCGCTTCCAATTTCAGGAGCAGGCGCATGCCTCGCCGGAAGGTCTCCCACTGTTCCATCTCCGCATCCAGTTGACGGTAGCCTTTCTCCGTCACCTCATAGACTTTGCGGCGACGGGTGCCGGGTTCTCCCTCCCAGCGGCTGCGCAGCAGGCCATCGTGCTCCATCCGGTGCAGCCGGGGGTAGATCAGTCCCTCGTTGAAGGCGAATATGCCCCGGCTGCGCTCCTCCAGCTCCTGGATCATGCGGTAGCCGTGTAGCGGCTCCTCGGCATCGACCAGTAATTTGAGAATCGCCAACGTCGTCGTCCCGCGCCGCATCTGATCCAAGCTATCCCTCGTATCCTTGCTCACATCCCCTTCCCCTCTCAATATACCTTAAAAGTTTATACATAAGCCACTTAGGTATTTTACCACAAGCCAATCTGGTGTCAATCTTTTGGGATGAGGACAAACGAGCTTTTTCTATTAGGAGTTTTCCACTTGAGAACTCGGAAGTCTCTCGCCGATTATCTCGAAGGGAAGCTTAGTTCGCTACAGCGCCAATATCCGCTGTGCAATGGGCCTCTTGAGACTTCCGAATTCTGATGGAAGCTTACTGGAAAACTCCTGTTTCTATTGACAGAAAAGCTCGTGATGTGGTATACTGATTAACACATCAGCGCTTACACACCCGAAAACTGAATATCTTGCCGGCGGGCTACCCTACCGTTGCACCGTATGCCGACCGTGATCCCATAGTTGTAGGATCAAGTCGGCTTTTTGTTTTCCCCACTTGAACCTGAACAGATCAGCTCGACAAGAAAGGAGCGAGTGCCATGATTGGTCACATATTGGTTCCCCTGGATGGATCTCTCCTCGCCGAGTGTGTGCTGCCGCACGCGGTGGCGATAGGCCAAGCTTTGGGAGGTAGACTACGTCCCACCGCGCGAATCACACTGCTGCGAGCGGTGGAGAGCAGCACCCCGGAAATCGAATCCGGCGTCATCGATCCTCTGGAATGGCACATGCTCAAATCGGAAGCCGATGCCTACTTGAGCGAAGTGTCCCAACGCTTACAGAAGACGGGGTTGGAAACGGGAAAAAGGCTCGTCGTGGGCGAGCCCGCAGAAGGTATCATCGAGTTCGCACACGGCGAGGATGTCGATCTGATCATCCTCAGCAGCCACGGGCGGAGCGGCCTCAGCGGCTGGAACATCAGTAGCGTGGTACAAAAAGTCGCCCTGCGCTCCTACGCCACGCTGATGATCGTGCGAGCCTACCACCCCACCACGGATGACCTGACCGGCCTGAGCTACAAACGCATTCTGGTGCCCCTCAACGGTTCACAGCGGGCGGAATGCGTTTTGCCTTTGGCGACACAACTGGCCAATTTCCATCAATCCCGACTCTTGCTGGCCCACGTAGTGAGCAAACCAGAGATGCACCGCCACGTACCCCTCACCGAGGAGGAATCAGAGCTAAGAGAACGCCTCATTGAGATCAACCGACAAAAAGGCGCCCTCTACCTGGAGAAGCTGAAATCCCGCCTCGCCGTGGAGGCCGAAACGCACCTGCTGCCCAGTGAACACACGACGGAGACGCTCCACAAGCTAGTCGATGAGGAGAATGTGGACATGGTGCTCCTGAGCGCCCACGGTCACTCCTGCAAAGCCCCGTGGCCCTATGGCAACACCACCCTAAACTTCATCGCCTACGGCACCACACCGTTGCTGATCATGCAGGACATCTCCAGGGAAAAAATCGGAATGACCAGGGCCGAGAGAGCCGCCAGACAGACGAGGGGCCATTAGTCGAGACCTGACAGGTTTCGCAAAACTTCCTTCAAGGTCAATTTGGCCTTTGTCCAAGATGATTTCGGCCTAAACGATGCTTCTGTAAACCTGCCAGATCTTGCTGGATCCGGCAATCCAACATGAGCGATTTAGGAAGGAGCGGCCATGAAAACCTTCACTGACAGCGAGAGGCCGAATGTGGGCCAACTGGAAGAGCGAGCGCGTCAGTCGGCTCATAGCCATCAAACTTCTCATCATCCTGGAGTTCACTCCCCCCTGCTGGATCGTCTTCAAGGGCACAGCGACTTTCCCCACAAAATCCTGCGCGACGCCTACCGCCACTTCTTGCAAATTTCCGAGGAAGAAAGTGATCTCCCCGGCGTGAGCGAGTGGCTGCTGGATAACTTCTACGTCGTGGAACAAGAGCTGCGCCAGGTTCGCGAAAATATGCCAGCTGGCTACTATCACCGCCTGCCAAAGCTCGACTCAACGGACTTGAAGGGCTACCCACGCGCGTACGCCGTGGCCTGGGACATAATCACTTGCTGCAATGGAATGTCGTCC
>CAZDYW010000381.1:0-3135 GCA_964509655.1 uncultured Anaerolineales bacterium | reverse complement strand
GAGCATTTTCACCTACCACCTGATCGAGGCACTGACGGGTCACGGGTTCGACAAGCTCACCGCAGGCGGGTTCGACAAGCTCACCGCAGGCGGGTTCGACAAGCTCACCGCAGGCGCGCAGCCTGCGGAAGGCGCGACGGACGTGCTGGTCTCAGACGTGATGAGCCACGTCTACCGGCGCGTGCCGGAAAGCGCAAGGATGGACTGGAGACAGGAACAGACGCCCGATTACCGGGTCAGCGGCAATTTTCCCATCGCGCTGCTCCTGGGCGGCCAGGGACTGAGCAAAGGCCAATCCGCGCCCGATCCGCTGGAGCCGCTGCCCGAAGCACCACCCTCGGTGTCTTACCGCGCCGAGATGCATGGCTCCGGCGCGATAGCCCAAGGACATCGCGCCGCCACGGCTGGCGAGGGCGGCGTAGCCATCAGCGGTGATGTGGGCGGCAATGTGACCGTTGGGGGAAATCGAAACTAGTCGAGGAAACTGATCTATGTCCGATGAAATCGGCAGCGTTCCCCCGCGCTCTGAGGAGACCAGCCTCGGGGATGAGAAGGATACTGTAGCGGTCGGAGAGCGCGCCGCCGCGGCCGACCGGGGCGGTATCGCTATCAGTGGCAACGTGGGAGGTGACCTGGTCATCTCCATCGGCAGCGCTCAAGTCGCCATCCCGCGCTCTGTGCAGGTGTTGTTCGGCCTCATCGGGCTCGGCGTGCTTTTCCTGGTCGGGGCGCGAATCTTTGAGGCCTACAATGCCTCTCGTCCCACCCCGGCGGCGCCGATGACGGGGGATTTCAACGTCGCGTTGGCCCAGTTCCAGGTGTATGGCGAGGAGGAGACGGGCTTTGAAGGGGCGCAGGAGCTGACCTTGGGTTTTGCCAACGCCATTGAACGCGCGGTGGGTGGTTGGGCGGAGGAGATCGAAGACACCGTTCAGATCCGGTTTCCCCAGGAGACGGGAGCCATCCAGGGCAAGACTGACGTGGAACGGGCCGAGAGAGCCCGTGCCATAGCTGAGGAAATCAACGCCGACGTGATGATATACGGCGTGGTTGAGGTGAGTGGCATCTCGGCTGTCGTCAAGCCAGAGTTCTACGTCAGCGACGATGACTTCAAGCTCGGCGCCGACGTGACCGGCCAATATCGGATGGGGCGCGAGATTCATCTGGATAAGGTCGACAACAGAAGACTGAGGAACGAGGCGGAGCAAGTCCTGGAACAGCGGCTTTACGTCCTGACGCTTCTGATCGATGGGTTGTCAGATTATGTGGTCGGCGAGTACGGAGACGCTGAAACTTGTTTCGAAAGCGCCCTGGCGATTGAGGCCTGGAATAGCTCCGACGTGATCTACGTGCTGTTGGGCAACGCGGCCTTGCAGCAGCGGGAATTGACGCGAGCCGAGGCGTATTTCACCCAGGCGCTGGAGGTCAACGCGGACTATGCGCGCGCCTACGCGGGGTTGGCGACCGTATTTCTCCAGCAGACAACACCAGACATTCGGAGCGGAAGCTACGATTTTGACCTTCAGCTACTCGATCAGGCGTTTGACTATTATCAGAAAGCGCTGAACAGCGAGGATCAGTCGCCCCTGGCCGACACTCCGACGAAAGCCCGCTTCGGTATGGGAGATGTGTGGCTGCGAAAGGGCCTGACCGCAGCGGCGAGCGGCGATAACGAGGCCAAGGGGCAATTTTACAATTGGGCGGAGCAGGCCTATCAAGCGGTCATCCAGGATTACGAGGCGGGAAACGAACGGTTGCGGGAGATAGCGGGGCATTCCCATGCCCGCTTGGGGCTGATCTTGAATCAGAAAGGGCAGACTGAGGCCGCCATCGCCGAGTACGAGCAGGCGCTCGATCTTTTACCCACCTACGGCCAAAGCAAGGAGTACAGAGCACTCTATCAAGAAACCCTGAACGATCTAAGAGGAACGGATTCAGAATGAGGAGGGGGTTATGTTCAAGCGAACTTTTCTGGTGTTTTGTATCGTTGGGTTGACGGTGGGAATGTCGTTGGTTTATGGCAGCCTCTCATCTGCGAATGGGATACTGGCAGCTACCGGTGGCGACGGTGTGCCCGTCATCGCCACCCCCACGCCGAGAACCTGGACGTACAGCGATAGTGGCCTTTGGCGCAACTATTCCTACATCCGCCTCGTCAGGGAGATTATGTACTCACCGACGCTCTCCAGAAACGAGGTGCAGGCATTGATCAGCCTGCCCCTCACATTGATCGCGTTACTCGTGATACAGCTTTTGCGCACGTCGGTCCTGGGTCGATTCGAGATCGAGGCACCACTCGGGCAGAGGTTGCTCAGGTGGGGCATCATGTATGGCCTGGTCATCGTCGCCGCGATCTTTCTGCCGCTCGGCCTTTGGCCTCTCGTGATACCGGTCGGATGGACCGCGCTGGATCTCTGGAGGAAGGGCAAGGCGAGTTCCAACGAGTAATGGCCTACTTCGCACCTAGCCAGCTCACGGCACCCGTCTCGGGGGCGACCACGGCGCGAAGTCGCGCCACGATCAAAAGCCGCTTGGATGCCCGTTTTGCCAGGGTGTGATAGATGGAGGAGGTTATTATATGTCACACACAGTCAAGGTTGCAGCTACCCAAATGAACGCCAATCCGACGCCGCTGGACGACAGGTTGGCCCGCGCTGAGCGATTGGTCGTCGCAGCGGCCGAGGCGGGCGCTCAGTTGGTGGCCTTACCGGAGCTTTTCAAAGTCGGCTAAGTCTACAGCGACGAGAACTACCATCGCGCTGAGCCCCCTGACGGGCCGACGACGGCCTGGATGAGGGAGACCGCCGCTCGCCTGGGCATTCATCTGGCCGGCACGCTGATGCTCCTGGATCAGGACGATGTCTACAACGCCCTCCTGCTCGTCGCCCCCGATGGGTGCACGTGGCGCTACGACAAGACCCATCCCTGGGGCTGGGAAAGGAGTGGGCCACGTTGGCGGCGATGGTAGCGGGACTGACCGCCATCCTGACGTTGGGCCTGATGTTATTACGTACTCGCTTCTTCCGCCTGCTCCAAGGACCGGTCTCTGGAGGCTACGCTTGCACAGGTCGAAATTTTGATGTGAAAGCAAGCTTTCAAGATAAAACAGCTTCCGTCGCCCGCAATACCACGAAT
>CAZDYW010000380.1:0-3139 GCA_964509655.1 uncultured Anaerolineales bacterium | reverse complement strand
AGTATCTGGGATCGCTTCACGCACACGCCCTACAACGTGCTCAACGGCGACACCGGAGACGTGGCCTGCGACCACTATCATCGCAGCCAGGAAGACGTCGAGATGATGAAATCGCTGGGCTTACAGTCCTATCGCTTCTCCATCGCCTGGACACGAGTCCTGCCGGAAGGATGTGGACAGGTAAACGAGAAAGGGCTGGATTTCTACGACCGGCTGGTCGATCAGTTGCTGGAAGCGGAGATTATGCCCAGCGTCAACCTCTACCACTGGGATTATCCTCAAGCGCTCCAGGAGGCCGGCGGCTGGCCCCATCCAGACAGCCCGGACTGGTTCGCCGATTACGCCCGCGTCATCTATGACCGGCTCGACGACCGGGTTGAGCGCTGGATCACACATAACGAGCCGCGCGTGGCCGCTTTCCTGGGCTACGGCAACGGCCTTCACGCACCCGGCCTCTACGATTGGACGCAGGCCTACCAGGCGGTCCATCACTTACTGCTCTCTCACGGCAAGGCGGTGCAAGCCTTCCGGCAGGGCGGCTATAGTGGCCAGATCGGCATCGTGCTCGACCTGGCCCACTTCATCCCCGCCAGCGAGCGGGAAGAAGACGTTGCGGCCTGTCAGCGGGCCTATGAGCAGGACATCAGCCAATTCTTGGATCCGATATTCAAGAAACGGTATCCAAAGGCCCTCTACGATTGGCTCGGCTCACAGCAGCCGCAGATCGCGGATGGGGATCTAGAAATCATCGGCCAGCCCATCGACTTCCTGGGCGTCAACTACTACAAAACCCACGAGGTCTCCCACGCCATCGATGTATCACCGCTCAAGGCCCGTCTGAAGTCAATCCCCGCGCCGGGCTGGGGCTACACCGAGATGGACTGGGGCATCAATCCGGCGGGGCTGACCGCCGTGCTGCTCGATGTCAAGGAACGCTACAATAACCCGCCCGTTTACGTCACGGAGAACGGCTGCGCCCTCCCCGACACAGCCGACGAGAACGGCTTCGTTGCGGACTGGGGCCGAGTCAACTTCCTGCGCGGTCACTTACGCGCCATCCACGAAGCCATCGAGGCCGGCGCCGACGTGCGCGGCTACTTCGTCTGGAGCTTGATGGATAACTTCGAGTGGGCCATGGGCTACGGCCCGCGCTTCGGCGTCGTGCGCGTGGATTACGAGACACTGGAGCGCACGCCCAAGCAGAGCGCGCTCTG
The DNA here is from genome assembly GCA_964509655.1 of uncultured Anaerolineales bacterium. Lineage (GTDB taxonomy): Bacteria > Chloroflexota > Anaerolineae > B4-G1 > B4-G1 > CAZANJ01. The sequence goes on along the minus strand of CAZDYW010000380.1, from coordinate 1,925 downwards.
GTACAGGGACGCAATCGCCCAAAACGGCGTCTCCATATAATCCCAAGACGGTATCTACTCAGCTCGCCAACTGAGCAGGGAGCTGAGCAGTCACGCTCAAGGAGATGGAGCTTCAAGACATTCCCCCCTCACCCCGACTGGGTATGAGGGGGAAACTCACCTAAGTCGCACCACAACCATCACAAGACCCCAACATGAATAAATCTACATCCTATCTCTGGTGGCAAACAGGCGTCATCTACCAGATCTACCCGCGCAGCTTCAAGGACACGACGGGCAACGGCGTCGGCGACCTGCGCGGCGTGACCCAGAAGCTGGATTACCTGAGCGAGACGCTGGGCGTGGACGCCATCTGGCTCTCCCCCTTCTATCCCTCGCCGATGGCCGACTTCGGCTACGACGTGGCCGATTACACCGACGTCGATCCGCTCTTCGGCGATCTGGACGCATTCGACGAGTTACTCGTCGAGGCTCACGCGCGGGGCCTCAAAATCATCATCGATCTGGTGCCCAACCACTCCTCGGATCAGCACGCATGGTTCATCGAATCACGCAGTAGCCGCGACAACCCCAAGCGCGATTGGTACATCTGGGCCGATCCCCAACCTGATGGTTCTCCGCCCAACAACTGGCTCAGCGTCTTCGGCGGGCCGGCCTGGGAGTGGGACGAGAAAACCGGGCAGTACTACCTCCACTCCTTCCTCAAAGAGCAGCCGGACCTCAACTGGCGTAACCCAGAGGTCAAGGAAGCAATGTTCGACGTGGTGCGCTTCTGGCTGGAGCGCGGCGTGGACGGCTTCCGCATCGATGTGGCGCACTACATCATGAAGGATCCGCAACTGCGCGACAACCCACTGGCCCCAGGACACGCCCGATCCATCCACCGACCGATGGGCGAGTATGACTCCCAGCGCCACATCCACAACAGGGGCCACCCGGACGCCCACGCGATCTACCGCGAGTTTCGCGAGGTGCTGGACGAGTACAACGACCGCAGCCCTCGCTTCTCCGTCGGCGAGATTCACATCTTTGAATGGGAGGAATGGGCCCGTTACTACGGCCCCAATCTGGACGAGCTCCATATGCCCTTCAACTTCACGCTGCTGAATGTGGAATGGAAAGCGCAAGCCATCCGCGAGGCGGTGGAGGGGCTGGAAGCGGCGTTGCCGGAAGGCGCTTGGCCTAACTATGTGATGGGCAATCACGACGAGCCACGCCTGGCGAGCCGCTACGGGCGCGAGGAGGCCCGCGTAGCAGCGATGCTGCTGCTCACGCTGCGCGGCACGCCCACGCTCTACTACGGCGACGAGATCGGCATGACCGATGTACACATCCCACCCGACCGGCGGCAGGACCCTTGGAGTGTTGAAGGGTCGCTGGATATGGGGCGCGATCCCGGTCGCACGCCGATGCAGTGGGACGCAGGGCCTAACGCCGGCTTCTCGCCGCCACAGGTCGAGGAACTATGGCTGCCGCTCGCCGAAAATTACGAGATGATCAATGTGGAGCGTCAACTGGCGAAGCCCGATTCGCTCCTGAATCTCTATCGGCGTTTATTGTCTTATCGCGAGGCCACACCGGCGCTGGAACGGGGAAGTTACCGAACGCTGGTGGGTGTGCCCGATAATTGCTATGCCTTCCTGCGAGAGGCGAACGGGCAGCGCCTCCTGGTAGCGCTGAGCTTCTCCGCCGAGGAGTCGCGCCTGGCTCTGCCAGAACTGGAGGAGGGCAACGTCGCCCTCTCCACCCACCTGGATCGTGAGGGAAAGATTGACCTCACCGAGCTTCACTTGCGCAGGAATGAGGGCCTCATAATCGAGCTTTGACACTAGTGGCGCGTTTCAAAAGTCTTTGAGGTAATTCGTGTTGATCCCCCTCACCCTAACCCTCTCCCTTTGAGAGAGAGGACTTGGTTCCCTCTCCCC
>CAZDYW010000379.1:0-3159 GCA_964509655.1 uncultured Anaerolineales bacterium | reverse complement strand
ATCGTTACACCGAAGATATTCAGCGGTTTCACATCCCAGTAGCGAGGAATGCCCCTGAAGTTAGGCCCAAGCACCAGCGTGGTACCGTTGGTCAGGATGAAGGAGATACCCACTGTGAGCAGGAATGCGTTCATCACCCACCCCTGCTTCGTGCGCAAACGCAAAGGGTAGAAGAGAAGCCTTTCCAGAATCACTCCCAGGATCAGCCCGGCGACACCAGCCGTCAGGATGGCGATGAAAGGTGCAATTGCACCCAGGAACGGATTGGGGCTTTCCCCCAGCGATTTGTTGATCGGATTGAACACGAAATAAGCGACATAGGCGCCGACCATGAAGGACTCACCGTGAGCGAAGTGGGGGACATTCATCACACCGAAAACCAGCGCCAGCCCCACAGCCAGAAGCGCCCACATGCCGCCGGTGATAATACTGTTGAGGATCTGCGATGGACCAGCCACGACGCCGATCACGATCGTCAGCACGATGGTCGCGACGACCACAATCGTCGCAGGAATATTCTCAGAAATTGTCTCCTTGAGTGACGTACCGAATGAACTCTTTTCTACCATAGCTTCCCTCTCTTTTCGGTAAATCGGTAGATTGGTAAATTAGTAGATTGGTCGCTGCTGACTCGTCATACCAATATACCAATGCACCAACATACCAATGTACAAATATACCAATGTGCAAATTGTACCAACCAGCACTAGATGCCTAGATACGCGTTCTTGACGTGCTCGTTCGTTATCAACTCGCTGCTCGGGCCCTCCATGGCGATCTTGCCCTGCTCCAGGACGTAGGCCCTATCGGTGATCTCCAAGGTAGCGTTCACGCGCTGCTCGACGAGCATGATCGTCATTCCTGTCTTCTGCAACCTTTGCAGCGAATTGAACACGTCGGTGACCAGATGAGGCGCCAGACCCAGGGACGGCTCATCGACCAGCAGGAGATCTGGATTCGACATCAGCCCACGAGCGATAGCCAACATCTTGCGCTCGCCACCGCTCATCGTCCCGGCCAGCTGTGACTGCCGCTCCTCCAGGCGGGGGAAGAGCTCGAAGATGAAGTCAAGCGTCTCAAGCTGCTTGTCCCGATCCTGGATGGTATAGGCCCCCATAAGCAGATTATCCCGCACTGACATCTCGACGAAGAGATTTAGATCCTCGGAAATGTAACTGATCCCCCTACGGGTGACCTCGTGCGCGGGCACATTGTTCATCTTCTCATCCTTGAAAAGCACCTCACCACTGGACGGGGTCAGGAGCCCAGCGATCGTCCTCAACGTAGTCGTCTTGCCAGCGCCATTGGGCCCTACCAGTCCCACGAACTCCCCATCTCCGACCTCTAGGGATAAACTCCACAGGATCTGGAGAAAACCATAGCTAGCATCAACATTCTTTAACTCAAGCAACGGAGCCTCCTTATTTCAATTGACTTTTTCTCACGTATCACGCTTTACGCAATACGCCTAGTGCCCCTCTCCGAGGTAAGCCTTGATGACACGCGGGTCATTCAACACCTCGTCTGGAGTGCCCTCCGCGATCTCAGTCCCATACTCAATCACCATCACGCGGTCGCAAATGCCTTTGATAACGCGCATAATGTGCTCCACAACGATGATGGTGATCCCCTGATCCCTGATGGCGCGAATGATATCCAACAGAGCGTCCAGCTCACCCGGGGTCAGACCTGAAGCTAGCTCATCCAACAGCAGAAGCTTGGGTTCGCACGCCAACGCTCGCGCCAAGTCGAGACGCTTGAGTTGCACCGCGTTCAATTGCTTGGCGGGCGTATCGGGGGCCATGGGAAAGTCGACGAACTCCAGCGCCTTACGCGCTCGCTCCTCCGGAGTTTCAGCGGTACCATCGGGAGCACCAAAGACTGCTCCCACCAGCGTGTTCTCAAGTACTGTCAGGTCCGGGAAAGGGAGCGGGATCTGGAAAGTGCGCGACATACCTTTTCGACACATCACGTCAGGGGGCGATCCTGTGGTCTCCTCACCTCGAAAGAAAACCCTACCGGATGAGGGATTATAAGCTCCCGCTATGCAGTTAAGGAATGTCGTCTTGCCAGCGCCATTGGGGCCAATCAAGCCGTAGATCTGACCCTGCTGAATGTTCATCGACACCCGGTTGACAGCCGTAAGCCCACCGAAATTCTTCGTCACCGTCTCTGTATGTAGAATTCTGTTATCTGTCGTCATACAACGATCTCCCTTATAGGTGCGTACAAGATAAAATAGTACGCGGTAGCGGGGGGGGCGGTCTGGGCAACGGCGAAGCCGCTAGGCCGGGCCCCACCACCCCCCTTTCGATCACCCTAACAGGCAGTGCTTAGGACAATTGCCTCGGCAAATTTGCCCCTACTCCGCCGGCTTGGGCTCCAGTTGCTGCTCAGCCCACTCAGGCGGGAAGATAACCTTGCCCTCTCCGTCGAAGTACTGCAGGACGGGGAAGATGTAGTAACCCTTGCCGACCACGGGGTCGGGGACCACTTCCATCGTTGTCTTGTACTCTTCCATCACGATGCCGTCGTTGAAGGTCCACTCTCCGGTCCAGACGTTGTCCTTGACGAAGTTGTAGATGACTTCACTGCTCAACTCACCGTATTCTTCGTAGGCATCCTGAGCAACGGCCAAGAAGAACTTGGTGCCGTCGTAGGACAAACCACCGGACGAGGGGCTCGGCGCGATGCCGAAGCGCTCCTCGAACTCCTTCGCGTAGGCCTTGCCCTCTTCGGTGGCCCAACCGGGGATCTGGTCGAGGACGTAGTTGGACGCCTCACCGGTCAGGTCGTACCACTCGCCAACCCAGCCAAGGCCATCGGCGATGACCAGGCTCTGCAAGCCAACCTCATCCGCCTGCTTGATGAAAGCGGAGAAGGAAGGAGCGGCCGTGCTCGTGCCAGCGATAACGGCAGGGTTCTGTTCCTTGAACTTGTTCAACAGCGGGTAGAAATCGGTCTGGTCGATGGAGAAGTACTCCTCTGCCACCGCTTCCCAACCGGCTGCTTCCATCTGCTCCTTGATAGCAGCGCCGAAGCTGCGGCCCCAGTCGGTATCCTCGCCGTAGATGGCGACGGTCTTCTCTTCAGGCTCCCAGATACCCTCGGCGATGGCGTCTTCCAACGCCTCGACGTAGGACTTGCTCAGCTTCTTCG
>CAZDYW010000378.1:1441-3183 GCA_964509655.1 uncultured Anaerolineales bacterium | reverse complement strand
CTGCCCCTACATTGCCGGTCGATCCACCGCCGCGCCCTTTCGCCCGCACAGTGGTCAATCCAGAGCCGCCCCGCCGCGTGCCCAACGCCCGCCGCACTTTTTGGGTCGTCGACGCTGCGGGCGAACGTTGGAAGATCGAGGCTCGGCTACGCGCCCAGACCGATCACGTCGCTATGTGGATCGAGGAAGGAATCTGGCACGATGTGAGGCTCCTGGAGGAAGCGGCGGTATTTTTCGAGACAGACATCTATTCCACCACACGCGCCACTTTCGGCAGCGAATGGACGCCTGGAATCGATAACGACCCACATATCCACATCCTCCACACCGCCGGTTTGGGTGAGGGTCTCCTCGGCTACACCTCCGGCGCCGATGAGTTCCCCCGCGAAGTTTACGCCTTCTCCAACCAGGCCGAGATGATCACCGTCAATCTCGACGAGGTCGAGATAGCGAGTTCAACCTACCAGGCCCTTCTGGCCCAACAATTCCAGCGCCTTATCCAGTGGAACCAGGACCGCAACGAGGAACGCTGGCTGAAGGAGGGACTGGCGGAATTGGCCGCGCGGCTTAACGGCCCGGAAAATCCAGCGGGGAACCTGGAGCAAGTTTATCTGGCGCACACCGATACATCGCTCACCCGCTGGGAAGATGAGGAAGATCAAGCTGCACAGCGCGGGGCCGCCCAGCTATTCGCCGTCTATTTCTACGAACGCTTCGGCGAGGCCGGCATACGGGCGCTGACCGCCGAGCCGCTCAATGGAACAGCCGGTTTCGACGCCGCCTTGACCGATCTGGAGACCGATCTGAGTTTCGAGGAGCTCTTCGCCGATTGGCTGGTGACCAATTATCTGGACAATCCCCGCCACGGCTACGCCACGCTGGACCTGGAACAGCCGGCCCCGGCGGCCAGCTACGATACCTACCCTGTCACACTCACGGCCTCGGTCCAGCAGTTCGGCGCGGACTATATCCTGCTGCGAGGCGACGCCGATCTGAAGCTCAGCTTCAGCGGCGCGACTGAGACGCCTCTGCTGGATGTGGAGGCTCACAGCGGCGCGGCCTTCTGGTGGTCGAATCGGGCCGATAACTCCTTGACCACGCTCACGCGATCATTCGATCTTTCCGGGGTCGAGCGGGCGACGCTGAGCTACTGGACCTGGTACGACATCGAGCGGGGCTACGATTACGCCACGCTGGAACTCAGCACGGACGGCCAGACTTGGCGCTCACTCCGCACTCCCTCCAGCACCGACATTGATCCAGCGGGCAACAATCCAGGCTGGGGCTACACGGGCCAGAGCGGCCGGCCGGCGGGGTGGCTTGAGGAACAGGTCGATCTGACCCCCTACGCAGGTGATACCGTGTCGATGCGCTTCGCCTACCTGACCGATGAGGCGCTCACCGGAGTGGGGTTTCTGGTCGACGACATCGCCATCCCCGAAATTGGCTACGCAGACGACGTGGAGTCCGGAACGGGTGGCTGGGAGGCGGCGGGCTTCGTGCGCAGCACCAACGCCGTGCCCCAGCGATACCTGGCAATCCTCATCGGCATCGATCAGGAAGGCCGGGCCATTGTGGAACGCTTGCCGCTGGAAGAAGATCAGACCGGGGAATGGAGCGTGCCGCTGGGCAGCGCCGGATGGCGCGAAGCCACGTTGGTGCTCTCCGGACTCGCGCCCCTCACCGCGCAAGGCGCGCCCTATGAGCTGATGGTGAATGGCGAATGAAGAATGGAGAATGGA